>JAAXXI010000029.1 GCA_013334565.1 Chlorobiaceae bacterium | reverse complement strand
TCAGGAGATAGAGGTTATCCATGCCGGTCGACTGGAAGTAGCTGTCCGGAATGGTATGTTCGGGGCTGAAGAGATAGTCCGTCAGGCCGGGCTCGCGCTGCAGGCTGAATTTCTTGTGGATCGATGCACGGCGAAGGTCGCAGTCGACGATCAGCGTCTTCTTGCCCATGAGGGCAAAGGACATGCCGAGGTTCGAGCAGACCGTCGATTTGCCCTCGGACATCGCCGTACCGGAAATCAGAATGGATTTCAGCGGTTCGTCGATACGGCTGTAGTCGAGCGCCGTCCGCAGTGTCCGGAAACTCTCGGCGAACGGCGAGGATAGGCTGTCGGTAATGCGCGGCATGGGGATCTCTTCCTTCTTCGGAATATAAGGCTTGCTGGTGCTGACCGTCGCTCCTGATTGCAGGAGCTTCTGGCGGAACGTCTGGCTCTTGCTGTAGAGAAGCCTTGTCAGTTGCGACTCGCCGTTGACCGGGAAGGCGTTCCTCCCTTCCTGGGTGACCAGCGGAATGTAGGAGAGGGTCGGAAGACCAAGCTCCTTGAAATAGGATTCGTCCTTCACCGAATCATCGACCGTCTCGGCACCATAGGCATACGCTGCCGAAAGCAGGCCGCCGAGCACAAGGCCGAGCAGCAGGTTCTTCTTCAGGTCGGGTTTCTCAGGGTCGAAAGGCCGGAAGGCCTGGCCGACAAGCGATACGCTGCCCACTTCGGAACCGAGCAGGATGCGGCTTTCGTCGAGCTTTTCCTTGAGGAAGGTATAGGTCTTGTTGACGACTTCCCGGTCCCGAAGCAGCTTCGCATAGTCCTGCTGCTTTTGCGGCAGCGTCGAGAGCTGGCTTTCGTAGTACTGCTTCAGCCTGCCGAGCTCGCTTGCCCTGAAATTCAACTCGTTGAGCTTGCGCTCGGTCTGCAGTTTTTCAGAGACCATGTCGTAACTGAATTTCTGCGCCTTTCCGGCATACCCGATCTGGCCCGCGATCTTGCTGCGGCTGAGCTGCTCGTAACGGGTCTTCACCACGTCGAGCTGCTGCCGTTTCATTTTCACCTCTTCGTCGTTAGCCCCTTTCTGGCTTACGAGCTGGAAATACTCGCTCTCGCGCTTCTTGATCTCGTCCATGATGTTGCCGAGCTGCGCGGTCACGTTTTTCGCGATCTGCTGGCTCATGTCGCGGTCCGATTCGCTCAACTTGTTGTCGAGAAAACCGAGGCTGTTTTTCGTGATGTTGTACTCTGCCCTGACATCGTTGTAGCGGGAGTCGGACTCGATGAGCTTGTCGAGCAGCGACTGGGTGTTGCCTGAAAACTCGTAGATCTCGTGAGACTCCATGTACTTGGACTGGGCGTTGTCCGCTTCGGATACCTTCTGCTGCTGCTCCTTCAGCATATCGCTGATGAACCGGTTGGCCTGTGCGTATTTTTCCGAATTACGGTTGACATCCGCTTCCTTGTAAACCCTGCAGAGCATGTTGGAAAGATAGGCGGCCTCGTCAGGGAACGGGCTCGCGACGGAAACCTTCAGCAGGTTGGTTTCGCGGACAGCTTCGACATTGATCTTTTTATTGAGTTTTACGGCATATTTCCTGAAGAACTCATCGGCATCGATCTTTTCCGTCTGACGCCTGAAGAGCGACAATACCGGCTGAACCATACCGCTCATCCACGAGTAGTAGTGACGATTACCGAAAAACTCAAGCGAATCGCGCTTCGCTCCCCGATAGAGCTCCCTGACGGTCAGTTCGGCTATCGGCAGCGATTTGATCAGCTCGACATCCTTTTTGGCAACCTTGCTGTCCATGCCTGCATTGGGGCCCAGCACCGCTTCGAGAATGTCACCCTGCTTGTCGGTGTTGTTGATCATGACGATCGAGTCCGCCCGATACTCCGGAGTCTGTATGGAGTGGATGAAGAGGGTGGCGAACAAGGTGAATGCAAGAATGGCAAGAATACCCCATTTGCGCCTCAGGACGATTCTTACAATCTCCTCGAGGGAAATCTCGCGCTCAGGCTGCTGCGGATACTCTTCTCTGGGTAACAGTACCGGTTTATTCTCTTCCATATGTTTCAAGAGTCACGATTGTATGAAGCGGAATCAGTTGTTGCGTTCAATTGTAGAATAGACGCTGGCCCACGGGTAGATGATGCTCGATATCTTCGCGAGCTTGTCGATGCTGATGCCTTTTTCCGGGAAGATGATCGTATCGTTCGGCTTCAGGGCGATAAATGCCGAACGGTCGCCGTACTTGTAGAACTGCTTGAGATCGATGATATATGCCTGCTTGCCGCTGGCATCGGGTTTCTGGCGGGCGACCAGCACCTTGTGCAGGTCCGCATTGGGCTTCAGGCCTCCGGCGTTGGCCATGATCTCCGAAAAATCGACGTCTTCACGCACGATCATCGGCCCCTGTTTGTTGACCAGCCCGAGCACCTTGACGTACATCAGGATGTTACCGCTGTCGTCGGTGAAATAGGATTCGGGCGACATCGGATAGTCCGGTCCCGAAAGCGGATTGTAGGACTGCCTCGTGGTCGTTGTCTGCTGAGGCCCGGAGAACACCGCGGTGCTGCCGGAAGACTGGTTGTCGGCAGCCCGTGCTTCAGCTGTCACCAGGACAAACATGAGAGCGAGACATTGCATTGGCAGCACGATCACCTTCAGATGTTTCAGCATGTTCATCGTTAACCTTCCTGTTTGTTGGATGAAGGATGGGAGAATGTTCCGGTGTTTCCGGACAAGAAAAAAGCTTCGCTTTCTTCAGTCACATGTGAAGTCCTGCTGAAAAAAGCATTCGACCTGTAAAAATCTGGGGGCAGCGGGGGACGTTAAGGCAATGCCCGGGCTGTCCGGAACAGGCAATTTCCTTGCCTGGCGCAGCTTGAGCACATGGCGACAATGTATTTCCTCCTTGCACGGGCGCCATCCGGGGAGATGGCAGGGGGAACGGCGATCGGTCAGCTCCGCAGAGTCTTCATCACTTTGCCGACAGCATCACCGGAACAATCGGGCGCATACGCAAAAACCGCAAAAAAACTTTCATTTCAACGAACCTGGCCAAAGAGGCCATCATCTTGCGCAACGGCACGGCACCCAGTTATCGGAAGCAGCGACCATACGCATTATTCAACACATCAACGTCAACTTTTATAATCTGGGGGAAAGGCATGTTTCTTCTTTTGATGAAAAAAGCATGAACGTCATCGCAATGCTTTTACATCAATGGTTAATATAGACAGCTCCATCAGGAAAAACAAAGGTTCTCTGTTTTTTTTAGGGATGGGGTTTGGAAAGTGGAAAGTGGGGACTGGGTGTCAGGCTTTAGGTGCTATGTACTATGTGGGATGTTGCAGTGCTGAGGACTTTTTCAGTGCTGAGTGCTGAGTGCTCAGGACTGAGGGGGGATTGGGAACTTGAAAGTGGAGAGTGGAAAGTGGGGGATCGGGTATGAGGTAGTATGTGTTAAGTGCTAAGTGAGAAGTCCCGGTATTATTTTTGTTCCGGCCACAATAAGTCGCATGAAAATCCATGTAACCGGATTGTCATTCTGAGCACGGCGAAGAATCCATAACTTATTGTTTAGTAATCTAATGGATTCTTCGCTTCGCTCAGAATGACAAAATCTGAACTCTTGCTGCCAACCGGGGCTAAACGGAACTGACAGTTAATTCACCGGAGCACTCAGCACTCAGTCCCCAGTCCCCAGTCCCCAGTCCTCAGTCCCCATTCCCCATTCCCCATTCCCCAGTCCTCAGTCCTCAGTCCTCAGTCCTCAGTCCTCAGTCCCCAGTCCTCAGTCCTCAGTCCCCAGTCCCCAGTACCCAGTACCCAGTACCCAGTCCCCAGTACCCAGTACCCACTCCCCAGTACCCAATTTTTCTTATATTAGAACATACCCAGTACCCAGTACCCAGTACCCAAAAACATGCTCCAGCTGAAAACCGCATCCGGGATAGCTCTCGGCAACCTCCGCTCCAGGAATGAATTTCCACCCGCGTGGAAAACCATTGCTGAGCTCGAACAGGTTACGGACCACGCCATCGCGTCGTTTCTCGATGAACGGCTGCGGGCATCGAAGGAGCTCGGCGGAGCGTTCCTCCTGGAAGAGCTGGCCGACAGGGCGCTTCGAACCGGGGAACAGGAGCTCATGGACGGCGACCGGCTGAACGACCGGGAAAAGCTCGACCTTGTCAGGGCGCTCGACCGGCAGAACGCCGTGATGCAGATATACCCCACGCTTATCGGGATCGTCCTTCCTCTCGCCCTCGAAGCTGCAAAGCGCACTGGAAAAGATGCCCATGTGCTCGAGCTGGCGGGAGGGACCGGAGGGTTCGCACTTGCGCTTGCCGAAAAGGTGCGGAATGAAGGCTTGCCGGTGCGCATCACCGGCTCCGATATCGTCCCGGCCTATATCGGCGAGGCCAGGAAACAGGCTGAAAACCGGCAGCTTCCGGTGGAATTCATCCGTCTTGACGCCCTCGACACCGACGGGTTCGGAAACGATGCCTGCGATGCGGATGTTGTCGTCCTGTCACAGAGCCTCCACCATTTCACCCCGGGCCAGCTTGCGGTCATGATCTCACGTTCCGTGCAGCACCCGACGTCCGCGTTCATTGGAATCGACGGCTACCGGAGTGTGCTGCTCGCGGCAGGTGTACCGTTCATCGCAAGTCTGCAGGCGATACCCTCATTTGCGATAGACGGCCTTATTTCCGCACGCAAGTTCTATTCCGAAGCGGAACTTGGAATCATAGCCGAAATCGCTGCAGGCGCAGGTTCGCACAGTGTTTCCTGTTCCTGGCCCCTCAGCATCCTCTGCGTCCGTTTTGGCTCCTGACCGGATAACCATTATCTTTCCAGATAACTTTCATCTCCTGACTGTCACCAATAAAGAGATACGCCAATGAAACTCGTAAAACTCCTCGTGGCCGCCGCCGTCCTGCTGGTGCTGATCCAGTTTGTCCCTTACGGCAAAGACCACAACAATCCTCCGATAACAGGCGAGCCGAAATGGGATTCCGCCAGGACGAAAGAACTGTTTTCGAGGGCATGCAAGGACTGCCATTCGAACGAGACCGTCTGGCCCTGGTACAGCAAATACGCACCAGTATCGTGGCTTCTCCAGGTCGATGTATCGATAGGCCGCAAGAAATTCAACGTGTCCGAATGGGGCCGCACCGGCAGGAACGAAGGCGATGAAGCCGCTGCCGAGGTCAGGGAAGGCAAGATGCCTCCATTCTTCTACCTGCCCGCTCACCCTGAAGCCAAGCTGAGCCCCGAAGAAAAGAACGATCTGGTGAAAGGACTTGTTGCCACCTTCGGTGACAAAGACGCGAAGGAAGAGAAGGGAGAGAAAAAATAGTACCGGGGACTGGGGGCTGGGAACTGGGGGCTGGAGAGTAGAAAGTGGAAAGTGGGATATGTAGAGTAGAGCGCCCAGCCCCCACTCTCTACTTTCCACTACCCACCTCTTATAACCTCATTACTCATTGCTCATTGCTCATTGCTCATTGCTCATTGCTCATCGCTCATTGCTCATCGCTCATTGCTCATCGCTCATTGCTCATTGCTCATTGCTCATTGCTCATCGCTCATCGCTCACACTCCATGACCCAATCGCAGAACTATCCGCTGCATGCCGCACTGTTTCTTCTGACGGTCGTGACAACCATGTACGCCGGTGCTTTCTGGGGCGGGCACCCGGCCGTTTTCACCCCTGATCTGCAGAAGGTGCTGAAATCGCTTGCATCAGGCATCCCCTATTCGTTTTCGCTCCTGCTTTTCCTGACCGTCCACGAGTTCGGGCATTACTTCGCCACCGTCCGCCACCGCATCCGGGCAACGCTTCCCTACTACATCCCTCTCCCGCCGCTTCCGATGTTCCTGAGCCTCGGTACCATGGGTGCGGTAATCCGGATCAGGGAAAGGATAACAGGGACGAACGCCCTGTTCGACATCGGCATAGCGGGGCCGTTGAGCGGGTTCGCAGTCTGTACGGGCGTCCTCGTTTACGGCTTCCTCAACCTCCCGCCCGCTGACTTCATCTATACCATACACCCGGACTACATGAAACCGGGAGTCATGGAGGCCGCTTCACGCTCGAACACGCTACACATCGGCAAAAACCTTCTCTGGATCGGGATTGAAAAGCTCATCGGGCCGAAAGACCTGCCGTCCATGACGGAAATGTACCATTATCCCTTCCTGTTCACAGGCTGGCTCGGCTCGGTCGTGACCGCCCTCAACCTCCTGCCGGTCGGCCAGCTCGACGGCGGGCATATCGTCTATGCGATGTTCGGCAGGAAAGGTCACAAGCTGATCGCAAGGACGTTCCTCGTTTTCATCACACTCCTCGGCCTTCCCTCTTTCATCGAGCTCCTGCTGCTCCTTGCAAACCCGGGGCTTGCAACGATAGTACCGGAAATACTGCTTCGCCACTCCTGGTCGGGCTGGCTCCTCTGGGCGTTCATCCTCCACAGGTTCCTCGGCACGGACCATCCTCCGGCAAGTTACGAGCACGCCCTTGACCCGGGGAGAAAAGTGCTGGGCTGGCTCGCCATCGCCGTTTTCATCCTCACTTTCACCCCTGTCCCGTTCGGAGTCAGATGACCGGCCGCACACAACAGGAAGGCACGGGAAGCATTCGCCTTTTTCTTGCCGACTGCGCGGGCCTGCCGCTCGATCTCCGGAAAGGGCCGGTAGTGATGGGTATCCTGAATACCACGCCGGATTCTTTTTTCGACGGTGGCTCATTCAATTCAGGGCGGCAGGAACCCGATCTCGACCGCGCCTTCGAACATGCGCTCGATATGGTCCGCGAAGGAGCGGCCATCATCGACATCGGGGGCGAATCGACAAGGCCCGGGGCAGAAAAGATCAGCGTCGATGAGGAAATCCGCAGGACCGTTCCCCTCGTCAGGATGCTGCGTTCCAGGACGGACGCACTGCTCTCCATCGATACCTACAAGGCCGAAGTCGCACAGCTGGCGCTTGAAGCGGGAGCGAACATCGTGAACGATATATCCGGCTTCACCTTCGATCCGGAACTGCCTGATGTCTGCGCCAGGTTCGGCGCCGCCGCGGTACTCATGCATACACCGGTCACTCCGCAGGAGATGCACTGGAGCACCCGCACAACCTCGACCGCACAGGATATCGTCCTTCGGGTCACGGAGTTCCTTTCCGCGTCGATCGCCATAGCCGAAAGGCACGGTGTACGGGAAATCATCATCGATCCCGGATTCGGGTTCGGGAAAAGTGTCGAAGAAAATTTCAGCCTGCTCGCCCGGCTGAAGGAACTCGAAGCGCTCGGCAGGCCTGTACTTGCCGGTGTGTCTCGAAAATCCTTCCTCGGCAAGGCCATCGCCCTCCCCGGCGAGGAACCGCCGCCACCTTCCGAACGACTCGCCGCCACCATTGCCTCGCAGACCGCCGCACTGCTCAACGGCGCTTCGATCATCAGGGCCCACGACGTCCGTCACGCCGTTCAGTGTGCCGCTGTCGTCAGAGCGATGAGCAATGAGCAATGAGCAACGAGTCGAGCTCCAAAGGAGCTCATGTTTCACTCATCACTCATCACTCATCACTCATCGCTCATTGCTCATTGCTCATCACTCATTGCTCATCACTCATTGCTCATCACTCATTGCTCATCGCTCATCACTCATCACTCATTGCTCATCGCTCATTGCTCATCGCTCATCGCTCATTGCTCATTGCTCATCGCTCATTGCTCATCGCTCATCACTCATTGCTCATTGCTCATTGCTCATTGCTCATTGCTCATTGCTCATCGCTCATTGCTCATCGCTCATTGCTCATTGCTCATTGCTCATCGCTCATTGCTCATCGCTCATCGCTCATCGCTCATTGCTCATTAATTTTTTTGAAAACAGAAGCCTTTAACCCCCCTATTATCTTAGATACCTCAACTGCTCGCAGTTGTACCTGTTCAAATACACTCTTTTCCAAATATCCAATATCATATGCGACATATAGTTGCGACCTGAGTTCCGCACAGGATCCTTTTGCAATTACAAGGAACTGATGGAATTCCTTAATTGAACCTCTTTCGAAACCTTCTGCGATATTCGACATAATAGACACTGCCGCCCTCCGGATTTGATCCCTCAGACCGAAATCTTTAGAAAAAAGCCCTTCAGAAGTGATTTTGTAAATCGTTTCAGTCAAGAATCTTGCTTTTTCCCAGGCAATTAACTCTTCGAATTTTTCAACTTTCATGACACGCAAAAATTATGGCGAAACTTTTTCGTAATTTAATCGCCCTGACAGAATAAAACAATTTTCGTTTTCTATCTATCCCACTCATTGCTCGTTGCTCATCGCTCATTGCTCATCGAATTTTCTTAACTTCATTCTTTCGCTGAAACGATACCGTAAAACCGCGCCGTCCACATGTACCTTTCGAAAATCGAGCTGTTCGGCTTCAAAAGCTTCGCTCACAAGGTCAGGATCACCTTCGACAAAGGGCTGACGGCCATCGTCGGGCCGAACGGCTGCGGAAAAACGAACGTTGTCGATGCGATGCGCTGGGTGCTCGGAGAGCAAAAATCTTCACTGCTCCGCTCGGCGAAAATGGAAAACATCATTTTCAACGGTTCGAAGAACCTCAAGCCGCTCAGCTTCACCGAGGTATCCATCACCATCGAGAATACCCGGAACATCCTCCCCCTTGAATACACCGAAGTAACGGTGACCCGGCGCCTCTTCCGCAACGGCGAAAGCGGCTTCCTGCTGAACCAGGTACCCTGCCGTCTCAAGGATATCCTCGACCTCTTCACCGACACCGGCATGGGTAGCGACGCCTACTCGGTCATCGAGCTGAAGATGATCGAGGAGATCATCAGCAACAAGAGCGAGGAGCGGCTGAAACTCTTCGAGGAAGCCGCGGGAATAACCCGGTACAAACAGCGCCGGAAACAGACCTTCAAGCTGCTCGACACCACGGCGCAGGACCTCGCCCGAGTTGACGACGTGCTGGCCGAAGTGGAAAAAAAAGTGAGGAACCTGAAAATCCAGGTCCGGAAAGCGGAGAAACTGCGCGAACTGAAAAAGGAGATCCGCGACATCGACCTTGCGATAACGTGGCTTTCGTTCGAAGAGCACCATAAGAAGCTCGATCCGCTCGTTGAAAAAATCCGCGAAGAAGAGCTCCGAAACCATGAGCTTGCCGCGAAAATAGCGACGGAGGACAGCTCCGCGCAGGAAACCGATGTACAGCTCCTTCAGGAGGAAAGCGACCTCTCCGGGATGCAGAAGAAGCTCAACAACCAGAACCAGCAGGTCCATACCCTCGAGAAACAGCTCCTGCAGCTCGACGAGCAGCAGAAAAACCTCGCTGCGGAAATGGACCGGCTCAACGCCGTCATCGCAAGGGACCGCGAAAAAATCCGGGAACAGGAAGAACTCGAAAAAGAGCTCCAGGAACGCAGGACTCCCTGCGAAACCACCTGCACCGCTCTGCGCGATGCATACGAAAGCCTTGCGAGTGAGCAGGACCGGATGAACGCGAACCTGAAACTGCGAAGGGAAGAACTGCAGCGGGAAAGGCGCCTCGCATCCGAGGAGCAGGGAGCGGCGAACCAGCTCGCCATCCGCAGGCAGGGGCTCGAATCAAAAAGGGAGCAACTCCAGGCTGCACTCCAGCGGCTCGAGGCAAGGAAAAAGGAGCTGGAAGAGAGGACGGGCAGTTATGCTTCCGCAGGTATGCAGCTCACTGCCGAAATAGAAGCACACAGGAAACTTGCCTCGGAGGCCAGGGAAAAGGAAGAAAAGCTTCGCAAAAACCATGAGGCGATCTCGGCACGCATCGAGGAAAAGAAGGAAGCGCTGCTCCAGCTCCGCTCGGTGCGCGACAAGCTCGACAACGCCATCATGCTCGCAAACTCCGTGCTCGACAATTTCGAAGGCATGCCGGAAGGGGTGGCCTACCTTGAAAAACAGAAAGAGAGAAAGCCCGGCCTCGGCTGCCTTTCCGACCTCATCACCCTTGAGAGCGAGTATCGAAAAGCGGTCAATGCCGCGCTCGGGGAGTATATGAACTACTACGTCTGCCGTACTATCGACGATGCCCGCCGGGGGATCGGCGAGTTGAAGCGGGGCGGAAAGGGAAAACTGCATTTCCTCGTGCTTGACCTCGTAAAGGGCGTCATGATAAACAGAACACCGACCATCGAAGGGGCGACCAGAACCATCGACGTCATCGGATGCCCGGACGAGCTGCGTGGGGCCGTTGCCACGATGCTCGGCAACAGTTACCTCGCTCCGGACCTGGTGGCGGCTGAATCGCTTGCGCTTGCCCATCCCGATAGTTCGTTCGCGACCCCGGACGGGGAGGTTTTCGAAGGAAAAGGGGTGCTGTTCGGCGGAAGCTCGAAAAACAGCGAGGGAATGCGCCTCGGCAAAAAAGCCGAGCGCGATGCGCTGCAGAAGGAGCTTGCTGCGGCTGAAAAAAAGACGGCGGGAGAAGAGTCCCTTATCGCGCAGCTCCGCGGTGAACAGTCCGCGATCAATATCCCCGAACAGCGCCGCGAGGCGGAAAAGCTCCTTTCAGAGCTCGCCGCTCTCGAAAAACGGCATGCCCGGCTCGAAGCGGAGAAAAACGCCGGCGAAACGGAAATCCTCAATACCTCGAAAGAAATGGATGCCCTCGCGGCCCAGCGGAAAGCGAGCGAGCAGGAGCTGGAAACCCTGGTCCCGGCCATGCAGGCAAGCAAAACGAAAAGCTGGGAAATCGGCGACAGGATCCGCAAGCTGCAGGAAGAGCTTACTGCCCTCGAGGCGCAGCACCACCAATCGGGTTCCGATGTGCAGGCGGCCCAGAACCGATGGCGGGATTCGCTGCTCGAACTCGAAAAATTAAGGATCAGCATCGTGAACTGCGAAAAGAACAGGTTTTCTTTCGCCGAGGAGATCCGCAGGCTCGAAACCGAATGCAGGAACGCCGAAAACCGCTCTGCCACCGCTGCCGGAAACGCGGTTACAACGAGAAGCTCGCTCGAAGCCCTGCTCATCGAATCCGCAACCCTGCAGAAAACGATCAATGAGTTCGAATCGGCATACCGGGAGCGACAGGCGGGAAACCTCGAGAAAAGGAATATCCTGCGGGACCTGAGACGAAAGCACGAAGTGGGCATGCAGCTTGTTTCCGCCCTTTCGAGGGAACGCAGCGACATCGAACAGTCGCTCGACCGCATGCTGACCGAATCCCGCCTGAAGTACGACTGCGATATCTCGCTGATGGATGCTCCGGAAATCGACCTTTCCACGTTCGATCCTGAAGCCTCCGAAGAGAGACTGGAAACCCTCCTGAGGCAGCGGGAAGCGTTCGGGGCGGTCAACGAGCTCGCTCTCGAGGAGTACGAAACGGAAAAAGAGCGGCTCGATTTCCTGCTGAGCCAGAAAGAAGACCTTGTCAGTGCAGAAACGCAGCTTCGTTCCACCATCGAGGAGATCAACAGGACCGCGCTGCAGAAATTCCAGGAAACCTGGCGGGAGGTGAGAAAAAATTTCATCTCCATTTTCCATGAGCTCTTCGATCCGCAGGACGAGGTCGATCTACTCGTGCATGCGGCCGAAGACCCGCTCGAGGCAAAGGTGGAGATCGTGGCGAAGCCGAGGGGGAAAAAACCGCTCTCCATCGAACAGCTCAGTGGCGGAGAGAAAGCACTGACGGCGCTTTCACTGCTTTTCGCCATCTATCTGGTCAAGCCGAGCCCTTTCTGCATCCTTGACGAAGTTGATGCCCCGCTCGACGATTCCAACGTCGATCGGTTCATCCGTCTTCTGAAAAAATTTGAGAATAACACTCAATTTATTATTGTTACGCACAACAAGAAGACCATGGCCTCCTGCCAGGCGCTCTACGGTGTGACCATGGAAGAAGAAGGGGTCTCGAAACTGATCCCTGTCCGGCTTGAACAATCAGGGGCTTGAACGTACTCGAGAGCATATGCTGAAAAAACTGGTGTTATTTGACATAGACGGAACACTGCTCAAGGTTGGCAGCGTGAACCGCCGGATCCTCGTCGATGCGCTCACGGAAGTCTACGGGACCCCCGGAAGCGCGGAATCGCACAATTTCGCGGGAAAAATGGACAGCGTCATCATCTACGAAGTGCTGCGCAACGCCGGACTCCCGGACGAGGAGATCGCCTCCCTGTTCGACAAGGCCAGGGAGACCTATATCGAGATGTTCCGTTCCAATACCAGACCTTCCGACGTCACCCTGCTCGCAGGCGTCCGGAAACTGCTCGAAGCGCTCTCCGACATGCCGGAGATCTTCCTCGGCCTCCTGACCGGAAACTTCGAAGGCTCGGGAAGGCACAAACTGGAGCTTCCCGGCATCAACCATTTTTTTACGTTCGGCGCTTTCGCCGATGACGGGCGGCACCGTAACGAACTTCCTCCCGCAGCTGTCGAGAAAGCGTTCCGGCTCACCGGAAAAATATTCACCGGAAAGGATGTCGTCATCATCGGCGACACGGAGCATGACGTCATGTGCGCCAGAGCTTACAAGACAAGGTCCATCGCCGTCGCCTCAGGCACATATTCCGCCGAAGAGCTGAAAAAACACGAACCGGACGTCCTGTTAGAAAACTTAAGTTCAACCGGAGTTGTTATCAATGAAATACTCCGGTCCTAAATAAAACCACCGTTTTTATGAAGACCTACCGTCGACAGATCCGCGAAAAGATACTTCAGGCCCTCTATACCATCGAACTGAGGGAAACCGATATCGAATCAGCGGTTGGATGGCTCCTGACAGACGAGATCCTGAAAGATCCCAACGCCATGAAGTTCTTCAACATGCTCATGCAGAACATCAAGCTGCACATGGACGAGATCGACCAGCTCATCGCCCGGCATACGTTCAACTGGGATATGAGCCGCATCGCCATCATCGACAAGAACATCCTGCGGATGGCGCTTGCCGAGATGCTGTACTGCGAGGACATTCCGCCCAAGGTTTCCATCAACGAGGCCATCGAGATTGCCAAGAAATTCACGAGCACCGAAAAAAGCAGCAAGTTCGTGAACGGTATCCTCGATGCGATTTTCAACGAGCTGAAGGCTGAAGGGAAGATCCGCAAAAACGGCAGGGGCCTTATCGACCACTCGACGGCGAAACTGCAGAAAACCGAGAACGAAAAGTAAAAGGGCCCGGGTAGCTGGACGATGGAAACCGAACTGTCGGAACAACGCCGCATCATCGCGGTCGGCGATGTGCACGGCTGCATCTCGACGCTGAAAACCCTCATCGGGCGCATCAGGCCAAGTGGAGACGACCAGTTCGTCTTCCTCGGCGACCTGATCGACCGGGGGAAATACTCGAAAGAGGTCATCGACTACCTGCTGGAATTCCGCTCGGCCTGTTCGTGCCATTTCATCATGGGCAACCATGAATGGCTTCTCCTCGATTGCATTGAAAACAGCGACCCGGTGAAGTGGTTCGTGAACGGCGGACAGGAAACCCTCGCATCCTACGGCGTCAGGGACCCGGCGGACATACCGGGCGAACATCTCGATTTCATCCGCAGTTTCCATTATTACCTTGAAACACCGGATCTGTTCTTCACCCACGGCGGGCTCGACCCCGAACTGACCGTCAGGGACAACATGCGCTACTACAAGCCCGAAGAGCTCTGCTGGCAGCGCGTGCACATGCGCACGACCTTTCTGGAAAGCAGGAACTACAAATGGGAGAAAACCGTGGTCTGCGCCCATACCCCGATTGCGGAACCTGTCGTGCAGGAAAAACTCATAGCGATCGATACCGGATGCGTCTACCGCGACAACCCCCTGCTCGGCAGGCTCAGCGCTGTCATCCTCCCTCAACGGGAAATCATCCAGGTCGAGAATTGCGAAGAGTAGGGACTGGGAACTGGAAAGTGGAAAGTGGGGAGTGGGATGTTTCAGCTCTGAGTGCTGAGGACTCAGGACTGAGGACTGAGGAGGGATTGGGGACTGGAAAGTGGGAAGTGGAAAGATAGCTCCGGAGGAGCGGCATACTGGTAGCCCGGCGGTGAAACCCCGGGAACAGCCCCCCCTATTTTTGTCTGGGTTTCAGCCCCCGACATGTCGGGGACGGCTTATCGGTTACGATGGTTCCCGGAAAAGAAATCTTTCATCGAATTGAACCCCGAATTCATACAGCATTTCCCGATATTCTTCCATGAACGTTTTGATGTGGTGATGCTCTTTCTGAATGGCAATATAGGAGATTATCCCCGGCAAAGATCCTTTCTCATAAGAAAATGCGCCATATCCCTCCTGCCATTCAAACCGGCCTTTCAAAAAACCACTTCCGTTGATCCATTTTGCCGATCCTGTCTTGATTTCTCGCACTAATTCTGAAACAGCCTGGGTTGGCCTCATTCCGAAAAGAACATGGATATGGTCAGGCATCGCGTTGATTGCAAGAACTTTATGCCCATAAGACTGGATAATTCCGGTCATATACATGCAAAGTTCATCTTTCCAGGATTCACGTATCAGATATGTGCGTGAACTGACCGCAAATACGAGCTGTACATGGATCTGAGAATAGGTATTTGCCATCGGTATTTTTCGCATAATATTCACTATTCGTTTTTCAATGGCAATTTTTACGATAATTCCGATATGCCGCCCCTAAGGGGCTGAAAACCATAAATAATTTGCTCCTCTACCCGGGGTTTCACCCCGCGCTACCAATATGCCGCCCCTACGGGGCTTGACACATCCCACATCCCACATCCCACTCTCCACTCTCCACTCTCCACTCTCCACTTTCCACTCTCCACTTTCCACTCTCCACTCTCCACTTTCCACTTTCCACTTTCCATCCCTTATATTACCTCAGCACTCAGTACTAAGCACTCAGCACTTCCAACCCATGAACCCATCCGAAAAAATAACATTCCTGAAAGAGGTGCTCGGGGCGAAGTTCCCGGACCCGAAAAGCGAGCTGAAGTTCGATTCCCCGTTCCAGCTCCTGGTGGCAACCATCCTGGCCGCGCAGTCTACAGACAGGCAGGTCAACATCATCACGGAGAAGCTCTTCAGGGCCGCGCCCGATGCAGTCAGCATGAACCGCCTCGACCTCGAAACTTTGGTGGGTTTCGTGCGGACGATCAACTATTTCAACAACAAGGCGAAAAATATCAGGGAGGTCAGCCGCATCCTGGTCGAAAAGCATGGAGGGATGGTGCCGGATTCGAGGGAGGGCCTGGAAAGCCTGCCGGGTGTCGGCCGAAAAACGGCGAACGTGGTCCTGAGCAACGCCTTCCGGCAGCCGGTGATGCCGGTGGATACCCATGTGCACCGGGTGGCCAACCGCATCGGGCTTGTCAGCACCGCGAAACCGGAAGAGACCGAAGCCGGCCTGATGAAAATCATCCCCGAAGAGTGGGTGATCGATTTCCACCATTACCTGCTGCTGCACGGGCGCTATACCTGCAAGGCGAAAAAACCGGAATGCGGCAGGTGCGAAATCAGGGAGGTGTGCGACTTCCCCGAAAAAACCTGACCGGGCCTAACCAAGCTCCACTTTGCGGTCTACCGCGTAAATCCACTCCCCTTCCGGACGCTGGCGGTTTCCCGCCCAGAGTTCGAGCGTCACGCCTTTCGACGAAACAAGCGGCGACGTGAAGATTTCAACCTGGTAATAGAGCTCGTCGAGCAGGTCGTTCCAGGCCTTCTCAAGGCCGGTCTCGCCGTTGCCCCCCGTCTGCAGGGGCTCGAGCGCCAGCTGACATTGCGCGTCACTCCTGAAATAGTCAGTGAGGTAGATGAAGCTGTCGGGCATGAGAAACCCTCCCCTGAACGTGCCTCTCGGCCGCTTGACGCCCGGCACTTCGACCCAGAATTCGAGCAGCGAATCGCAGGACAGCTTTCCGTCCTCTGCAAGTTTTTCAAGAAGCTGCTGGACGGTCTGGCGGATGAGTGCTTTGTTATCATCGGTCAGTTCATGCAATTTGAAATCAGGGGTATGGTCACGCATGGCGGTGAACGGTTTGAAATTGAATTGCAGGATCATCTTCTGGGCACCTCCGGGTAATTGTCGCGGCAATAGCGCTTCAGAACAATTAAAGAGAGGTTTCCTTTAAATATACGGGACTTTACGTATTGTTCCCGCACCTCTCATGCCGATATTTGACTGCCGGTGAAAATAGCCGGACGCAAACCCCGGACCGAATTGCCGATGTAAACCATGTCGGCCTCGAGCAGGTCCTGCATGGTAAGGACCTTTTCCGAAGCTCCCTTGCGCGTCGCGAGAAAATAGTTGCGGAAGACTCCCGGAAGCAGCCCCGAAGAGAGCGGCGGCGTATAGTAGTGTTCCCCGTTGCGGATAAAGATGGAGCTGATGGCACCCTCGCAGAGCTCGCCGCGTTCGTTGAGGAAAATCACGTCCGCATAGCCCTGTTCCGCCGCTGCCGCGAAGGAGCGGTCGTAGAGCTCCCTCCGGGTAGTCTTGTGATGGATGAGCGGGTCCGACGAATCGACCCTGTCGCGGGCGAGGCAGAGAGAGACGGGCGACGCCGGAAGGGAAGGTTCGACGGGATCGTAAACGGAGCTGAAGGAACCGTCGCGCGAAAGCGTGAACCGGACCCTGAACCTGCGCCCGGATGAGCGCAGCTCATCTTCAAGCTTCCGGAGAAAACGGAGAGCTGAATCCCTTGTGAAGACGAAGCCGAGCCTCTCGGCGGATGAGGCCATCCGCGAAAGATGCTCTTCGAGCCAGAGGAATTCCCAGGCCCAGTGCATGGTTTCGAAAAGCGAGAAATCCCAGGCGGCAAGGTCCGAAAGGATCCTCGCCTTGAGCCGGCATTCAAGGAACTCTTCGTGCGGCTGCGAGTCCCATACGACGCCGCTTCCGGAACCGTACTGCCACCGGGAACCGTGCAGCTCGATCGTTCGTATGGCGACGTTGAAAACCATCCGCCGTTCGGGTGAGATGAACCCGATTGAGCCGGTATAGATGCCGCGTGGCGCATCCTCGAGCTCACGGATAAGCTGCATCGCCCTGATTTTCGGCGCGCCGGTGACGGACCCGGACGGGAAAATCGCGCGGAAAAGCTCCGAAAGCCCAATGTTTTCTTTCAGTTCCCCTCGCACCGTCGATATCATCTGGTGCAGTGTCGGATAGGTTTCCGTCTGGAAAAGCCGTTCGGTTTCGACCGATCCGGGCCGGCATAGCCTGCCGAGATCGTTGCGCAGCAGATCGACAATCATGAGGTTCTCCGCACGGTTCTTGGAGCAGTTCGAGAGCCGCTCCCTGATCTGCCGGTCTTCCTCATTGTCGGAGCCTCTCGGGGCGGTACCCTTCATGGGCATGGTTTCTACCGTTCTTCCGTCGGACCGGAAAAACAGCTCGGGGGAAAAGGAAAGCAGTGAATGAGCGCCGTTGTTGACGAACGCCGTATAGGAAACGGGCTGTTTCGTACGTATGGAGCTGAAAAGGCCCTCCGGCCTTTCGGTGCAGGAAAAGCGGTACCTGCCGGTAAAATTCACCTGGTAGACGTTACCCCGGGCAATCTGATCCCTGATCGAAAGCAGCTTCTCTGTATAGCTTCCTTCATCGAGGCTGAATACCGGCATCGAGAGGCAGGAGCGTTCGAATGGAAAAAGGGCAGGATGCGAACGGAACAGTTCGTCGGCCTCCCTTTCAGAAAAACGGAGGGGCCCGCGGTATGCGCCGAACCACGCAAGGGTTTCAGGCAGGGACTCGCGGTTCATCACATCGAGGAGCTTCTTTTCAAAGCCGTAACCGGCCTCGTAGGAGAGCCAGCCTGCAAGCCAGTACCCCTCGTCAAGAGCGCTTTCCAGCTCCCCGAAAAAGCCCTCGAGACTTTCCGGGGAGGTCAGCCTTATTTCCCTGTCAGGCTTCGTGAAAAGCAATGCGCCGTACGGCATTTCCCTGCAGAATGCCGATTCGAACCAGAGCGTGCCATGCCTGGAGAAATCTGCCGCGGCTCTTTCATAGTCTGACTGGAGCATCTTCTCAGCAGGGCTCGATGATGATTTTCCGGCCGAGCACCTTTTCGAGCAGCGCCTTCGACTGGTCGGCCGCCCAGATTTCGATGTCGGGCTCGAAATGCGCCTGTATCCTGAGCACGATGACCTCGGCGGACATATCCGAGGTTATCGATACGATGTTCTGCCGATGACCCCGTTCAAGTCCGTTTGCCAGCCGGAGGATCCCCGACAGGACATCGACAGTCCGGCGGCCTTTCTGGTCAAGTGCGGCATAGGAGGGATTTTTCTCGGAAGGCGGGGATTTGCGGTGGTAGCGCGCCACGTTGCCGATAATGGCGATCTCCTCGGGGGAAAATCCCCTGAGGTCGCCGTTGAGTATGAGGTACTGGCTGTGCTTGTGATGGGACGAGATGGAGATGAAACAGCCGATGTTATGCAGGAGCGCTGCGAACTCGAGCAGCTCTTTCGCCGGTTCCCCGAGCTGGTGCAGATCGCGGAGGCAGTCGAACAGCTGGGATCCGAGCCGCGCGACCTGCTCGGCATGGTCGCGGTTCCATCCGCATCGGAATGCAAGCTCCCTGACGCTCTCCTTCCTGATGTCCTGGGTATGCTCGAAACCTTTGAGTGCCGGATCGAAACGGGTTTTCAGGAAATGGAGCACCATCCCCTCGCGCAGCGCGGAATCGGATATGGTGATCTCGCTGAAGCCGAAAAGCCGGAAAATCATGTCGAAAAGGATCAGGCCGGGCACGATGAGATCAACCCTTTTTTCATCGAGCCCCGTCATTTTCTTACGGTCCGATGCCCCGAGCGGCAACACCGCTTTGTAGAGCGCCCTGAAATCCCTGTAGCTGAAAACGCTGTTGTTGAGTGACACGTCGGTTTCCAGACCTTTCATGGAACGGATCATGCGGGCGATGTTCTGGGCCGTGCCCGAGGAGGCTATCGCCCTCGAAACCTTGAGTTTCGAAGCCTTTTCCACGGCCGTGACCATTTCCGCGGCAAAAAACTGTTCGAGCAGCTTGATCTCGTTCGGCATGATCGGATCGGAGGTGACAAACCGCTCGAGCATCCTCGCAACTCCGATCTTGCGGCTTTCAAGCAGCTGGACCCCTTTCCTGTTCACGATGACGAATTCCACCGAACCGCCCCCGATATCGAAAATGAGGTCGGAATCCTTGCCCATCGTTACGGCGTTGCGTACGCCATAGTAGATGAATTCCGCCTCTTCCCTGCCGGAAATGACTTTTACCTGAAGGCCGGTCTCTTCCCTGACCCGGCGGAGGAACTCATCCTGGTTCCGCGACTCCCGTATCGCGCTTGTCGCGAAAGCGATGATATTTTCCTGCGCTACGCCAAGCTGCGAAGCCAGGACGAGGAAATTCTTCAATGCGGCGATACCGGCCTGCATAGCCTCTTCTTCGAGCATTTTCGTCGAAAGGCTGCCGCGGCCGATACAGATCATATCCTTGACGCGGTCGATCTCGACAATCCCTTTTTCGCTGCTCTCCTCCACAATTACCATATGGAAGGAGTTGGTACCGAGGTCGATGGCGGCTACGCGCAAATGTTGATTGGTCATGCAGTAGTGGTGAACTCAATTTGAAAACGCTCTAAAATACACGTTTTGGAAGGGAAAATGAAGCCCGCCCGGATCAAGCGGGGCAGAAGTCCGCTTTCTTCGAGGGAGTTTCTTCAAATAGGGATTTCCTTGTATATTCCTCCGTTATACCGGCAGCACACCTCTCATCCGGTCAGAACCTTTTTCTTATCCATCCACAGCAACCCTGAACATGGACAACAACGACCGGCTGGACCTTCCCTATGAAATCGCCCGCAAAGCCATCCATCTGTCGTCGCTTTCCATTCCGCTGATTTACTGGCATATCTCGAGAGAACTGACGCTGCTCCTGCTGATTCCCCTCTTTGCCGGTTTCTTTTTCGTCGATCTGCTGAAAAACTTTGTCACGCCGCTTTCGGGATGGTATCACAGGACGTTCGGCTCCATACTGAGGGAACATGAGCTGCAGGGCAGCAGGGGGCAGTTCAACGGGGCCACCTGCATCATGATGTCCGCCGTTCTCCTGGTCTTTTTCTTCCCGAAGATCATCGCCATCGCCTCATTTTCCATGGTATCGGTTTCGGACACCTTCGCGTCGATCGTCGGTAAAAGCATGGGCAAGCACCGCTTCGGGAAAAAAAGCCTCGAAGGCAGCGTGGCTTTTTTCCTTACCGCTGTCCTGGTCGTCCTCGTCATTCCCGGCCTCGACTGGCGCATCGGCCTCGTCATGGCTGCGATCGGTACCGTCACCGAAGCATTCGTGGTCTCGATAGGCAGTTACCGGATAGATGACAACCTGACCATCCCGATCGCAAGCGCAACAGCCGGAATGCTCTGCTACCTGCTGTTCATGCCCGCCGACATTCCGCTGCTCAACGGGATTCCTGAATGCTGCCTCCCCTGAGCACCATGCAGACCATCCTCACCGAATCACCTGAAATCGCCGCATCCATCCTCAACGAAGGCGGAGTAGTGGCATTCCCGACGGAAACGGTCTACGGGCTCGGCGCTGCGATTTGCCATCCTGAAGCAATCGGCAAGATTTTCAGGGCCAAGGGACGCCCGTCGGACAACCCGCTGATCGTGCATATCCATGATACCTCGGCGCTTCCTTCCGTAGCGAGAGAGATCGGCAGCGACGCATGGAAACTGATCGAAAAGTTTTTTCCCGGTCCCCTGACGCTCGTGTTCCGGAAAAGCCCGGACGTACCCGGCATCGTAACCGCAGGGCTCGATACCGTCGGGGTGCGCTGTCCTTCCCACCCTGTTGCTCATGAGTTCCTCCGTTTTGCATGCTGCCCCGTCGCAGCGCCTTCGGCGAACATTTCAGGCCTTCCGAGCTCGACAAGCTGGGAAGCCGTCCGGACAGACCTCGACGGAAAAATCAGCTGCATCCTCAAAGGCGGCCCGAGCGATATCGGCCTGGAATCGACCATTGTGGACTGCTCTGCGGAAAAGCCGATTCTACTGCGGACAGGGGCCATCACCCTCGAACAGTTGCGCGAAATCGTGCCTGAAATCGAACTTGCGTCCGTACATGACAAAAACGAACCGCCGAAAAGCCCAGGCTTGAAATATCCGCACTATGCGCCATCTGCCGCAATCGAGCTTCTCCTGCCTGGTGACGTGGCCGGAGGCGGACCACACACCGCATACATAGGCCTCAATGCCCCCCCTCCGGGTATTTCGACAGCAAAGACCTGCCGGGACCTGAAAGAATATGCTCGGGAGCTTTTCCGTTTCTTCAGGCAGTGCGACGACCAGGGTATCCGGGTGATCTACTGCGAGCTCCCGGAAAACCGGGGGCTCGGAAGGGCTATCAGGGACCGCCTCCTCCGCGCCGCAGGGCTTTCTTAGTTGAAAGCAATGAGCGATGAGCAATGAGTTATTCTGAACTTTTCCTGAAATTCGCTCATTGCTCATTGCTCAGAACTTCAGATACACACCGATATTGAATGACGAGGGGGAGCTGGTGGCCCGCTGGTCGTTCCCGCTCCCATAAACTTCCCTGTCGGCATACCATACCTTTTCAAACCTCCCGGCCAGCTTCAACTGCCGCGCCACCTGCCATGACGCGAGAACGGCAACCGATCTGCCCCGCCCGTTGTACATCCCCATATTGAAGGTCTGCGGAAGGTCATACTCATAGACATAAATAGCGGCGTCGTAATCCTCGACATTGAACACGGTGTAACGTCCTTTCAGCGAAAAGGTACTCACCGTATAACCGGCCTGGCCATAGGCCAGCCAGCCCCGGTTTGTTTCATCGCCTGCAAGGTATTTTTTTCGGGCCGTCTTGAACTCCCCCAACGCGCTCAGGCGTAAATGGTCCGATATGTCGATATCGCAATCGAGCCTGCACCGCTCTGAGATCTTTGGCAGCGCCGTCCACAACGGCACTTTCGAAGTCCCCTGGTTTCTCTCCTCTTCCTTGTATTTGTGCTGAAGTTGCAGCTCGAGAGAGACCTTCCGTGACGGTTTCCACGAAACATATGCCCTCGAGTCGTGGCCTTCAGACGGGAACGGACAATGGTCGTCAAGCAGGGGAAAGCGGAAACGGTCGTAATAACCGCTGACCGTGAGCCGGTCGGTCAGCCTCATTCCAAGAGCGGCATATATGCCCTGTTCGTTCCGGCCAAGTTCCCCGCGTTCGGCAAATGCCGAAGCGAACGGCGAAAAATATCCGGTACTGTAATCACGCACGGCAAGGACCGAGCTGACACCCTTGGCCACTTTCCATTCAGCGCCGGCGTTCCAGGATATGCAATTTCCCGGCAGCTGCGCCCAGGCAGCTTCGCCGAACAAGCCGAACCTGCCGAGTGTGGCTTCGGCTTCGAGACCTGCCAGGACGGAACCGCTCTCACCGCCAAGTATTTTCATCGGCATACCGTAGTCGTACCGCATCCAGCTCCCGCCAATTCTGCCTTCCGCCGATCCTGATGTGAAATGCCAGAGAAGGTTCGCGCCACAGACCTTTTCCGTAACATTGTCTTTCCGAAACCGCTCCGTCATCGTCCTGTGGTAGCCGGAATCGTCGAAGCTCGTAATCATGCCGCTTGTTTTATTGACGACTGCATCGACCTTGTTCGCCGAATAAAAAACAGTCACTTCGAACGGCCTGAGCTCCAGAGCAAGCGCACCTCCCTGGAAAAACCCGCTTTCGGAGCTCGACGTGTAAGGTGAAAGGCGTTTCGACGAAAGTCTCACGCTGCCGGTCAGGTCCGCCCCACTGGCGTAATAGCGCCCCTGCCCTATCATGAGCCCCTGCCCCAGGCTCAGCTCGTAATTTCCCAGAAGTGCCGTTTTAACAAAACCTTTCCCGGCAAATCCAAAGGTGATGGAGCTGAAATCGAAAAATTCCGGCTCCCCGATATCCCTCTCCTGCAGGTATCCGAACGTGCAACCGGAAAAAGCGAGCAGTACCCTGTTATAGATTTTATCGCTTGTTCCGGCATATTTCCCGTTCAGTACGCCCCTGCGTGACGGGTACTCCCTGTAGATCCTGCTTGTGATGCCGCCGTTGAAACCGTCCTCCTCCCTTTTTTTCCGCCCTCTCTCCGGAGTTTCGAAACTGATGTAAGGGGAAACCGATTCGGCCTTGTTCCTTCCGATGATTGCCCCGAGATGCTGAAGGTCGGCGAAAGGAAGCTTTTTCCTGCTGGCAATGATGTCATGAATATCCGATGCGTCCAGCCAGGGAAGCTGCCTCAGTTCGACTGCACCTGCACTGTTGATAGGGATTTTCGCATTTTCCAGCCTTTCGAGGTCAAGCATCAGTTTTTCGATGTCGCCCGAAAGCTCACCTCGTCCGGCAAGCTCTTCGATACTCTCTGCGGCAAAACACGGTTCGGAACAAACGGGAGCGGCCGGCATGAAAAAGAAAAACGCCATTGCTGTTTTCACGGCATGGCGTTTGATGAAAGAAAGATGTTTTCGCATGGTGCCCTGATGGTTTTGCGTTGTACAAAACCGGTCGAGGGCTTATGAGCTTTGAACGAGCCTGTAGAGTTCCCTCACTTCGTTGCCGCTCAGGTACCGCCATTCGCCCCGCCGGAGTTCACCTGCCTGAAGGCCCGCATAGGC
The DNA here is from genome assembly GCA_013334565.1 of Chlorobiaceae bacterium. Lineage (GTDB taxonomy): Bacteria > Bacteroidota > Chlorobiia > Chlorobiales > Chlorobiaceae > Chlorobium. The sequence goes on along the minus strand of JAAXXI010000029.1, from coordinate 3,679 downwards.
GACCCTTTCAAGCCGTTTCACTTCGTAACCGAGTGTCTCGAACATTCTGCGAACCTGATGGTTCTTGCCTTCATGAATGCTCAGGTAGACCTGCATGCCGTCGTCAAGGATTTTTGCCTTGCAGGGGCTGACCTTCTCCCCGGTGTCTTTCAAACGCATACCGCCTGTAAGCTGCGGCATGAGTTTTTGCGTAAATTTTTCGCCAAGCAGAGCAATATACTCTTTTTTTACACAAGACGAAGGATGCGTCAGTTTATGGGCAAGATCCCCGTCATTGGTGAGCAGCAGTACGCCGGTCGTTTTCCGGTCGAGCCGACCTACGGGAAAAACCCTTTCGTCCGTATCGATATAGTCGAGCACGGTCTCGCGGTTCTTTTCGTCGCTGCTGGTCGTGATGACGTTACGCGGCTTGTTGAACAGGATGTAGACTTTGCGTTCTTCGGGGCGGGCATAGAGCTTGCCGTCGACGATCACTTCGTCGCGGGCAGGATCAACCTTTATGCCGGGCGTGGTGACAACCTTGCCGTTCACCATGACCCGCCCTTCCGTGATGAGCTGGTCCGCAGCCCTGCGTGAAGCGATACCGCTCATGGCGATGAAACGGTTGATCCTGACGCCTGTTTCTTTCGTATTTTTTTTCATACTTCTGTTTCAATCATCCTGCCCGTTCTGGTATAACGGTTTTTCGACGGAGCCTTCGGCAGGCAGAGGCGCCGTCTTTTCTTCCTGCTCCTGCATGATCTCCTTTATTTCCCTGAGTTTCGGGAGGTCTTTGAGCGACGGGAGATGGAAGAGATCGAGAAAATCTTTCGTAGTGGCGTACTGGAGCGGTTTGCCGGGCGAATCGGCCCTACCGCAGACTTCGATGAAGCCCCGTTCGAGCAGCCTGTCGAGGGAGTAATCCGGGCTGACACCCCGGATCTGCTGGATTTCGCCTCTCGTCACCGGCTGGTTGTAGGCAACAACGGAAAGCACCTCGAGGACCGACCGGGAAAGCCTTCTCCGGATTTTCGGAGCAAGCAGTTTCTTCAGGATGTCCTCGTGCTCAGGAGTGGAGAGAAAACGGTAACCACCTGCGATGCGGTGGATACGAAAGCTCCTTCCGGTCTTCCCGTACTCGCTGTTGAGCTGTTCGACAAGATCGTGCAGCCGGGCGGAATCGAGTTCCGCTCCGGTGACCAGTTTGATTGTCTGGAGGGTGACAGCCTCTTCCGAAGCGAAAATGAGAGCTTCTATCTGCTGCCGCAAGTGTGTGTCATGCTTCTGCACGTTATCCTGGCGCTGGTTTAGGGTTCGGGAAGAGGGGGCAACCTTCACCCCGGGACGGACCTATTTTGTCCGGGCCGTAGAATAATTACGATCGATGCAGATCCCCGGTTCGTAATGGTACCACAACTTCTGGCAGGGAAAATTGCACTCGTAGAACGCCTTGCCTATGATAACGGAATCGACCCCCAAAGGTTTGAGCGAATCGAGCTTGATGAGGTCCTCGAAATTGGTGACGCCTCCCGATGCCGTAATTTTCATCCCGGCCTTTTCTGCAAACTTTTTCGTGCTCTCATACCCGATGCCCTGGAGCATGCCGTCGCGGCTGATGTCGGTATAGACAATCCTTTCCACCCCGAGGTCTTTCATCCGCAGGGCAAGTTCATAGTCCTTCATGCCGCTGCTCTCGGTCCATCCCTTGATTTTCGGGATGCCGTTTTCGGCGTCGATACCGACGACAATCTTTGAGGAACGGTACGATTTGAGGACTTCCCTGATCAGACCGGGATCGGTGACCGCCGCGGAACCGATGACCACACGCCCAACCCCGATATCCAGATAACGCTTGACCGCATCGGCCGAGCGGATGCCACCGCCGACCTGAACGGGTATATCGAGCTCGTCGACGATCTGCCGGATGACTTCGAAGTTCACCATCTCGCCGGTCAGGGCTGCGTCGAGGTCAACGACATGGATCATCTTGGCGTTCTGCTTCCGCCAGATGACCGCCATGTCACAGGGATTGTCGAGATATATTTTCTGCTGGGAAAAATCGCCACGGGTAAGCCTGACACACTTCCCGCCCTTTATATCAATAGCTGGAATAATCAACATAATTTCATGACACGATACTTTTTCAGCACCCGGCGAAGTTTCTGAGCACCTGCAAACCCGCATCGGAGCTCTTTTCCGGATGAAACTGCACAGCAAAAATACCATTTTTTTCAATGGCCGAACAAAAATTTTTTCCGGCAAACCAGGTGGTTGCGGCTACGGACTCGGACGAATCCGGCTCACAGTAGAAGGAGTGTACAAAGTAGAAAAAGGAGTGGTCGGGAATACCCCTGAACAGGATGCTTTCCTTTATAATATCCACCGAGTTCCAGCCGATCTGGGGAATTTTGTCGGTGTCGCTTACGAAATGGCGCACTTTTCCGGGAATGATATCGAGCCCCCGGTTGTTTCCCATTTCTTCACTCTCGGTGAGAAGCAGCTGCATGCCGAGGCAAATGCCGAGAAGCTGGCCGCCCTTGTCCACATATTCAAGAAGGGCATCGGTGAACCCGGTCGAGTTGAGCGCGTTGATCGCGTGGCCGAAGGCTCCGACGCCGGGAAGGATCACTTTCCTGTAATCCGAGAGCCGGGCAGGGTCGCTGCTGACAACAACCTTCTGGCCGAGGTATTCGAAAGCCTTGACAACCGAATGGAGGTTGCCGGCACCGTAGTCGGCAATAAAAATCATGGGGAAAAAATTTATTTCCGGCTGAAAAGCGAGGCGGGCTCTAACTTCTGCAATATGCCCGGCAACCGGTGATTTTTTTTATTGAAAAATATTAGTTATCGTAGTGACTTTTGAGCCTCACCTTTCATATACCGGCTGGACTCCACCAATCATACGAAACAGTAGGAACAATGTATAAAATTGTGTCGGCTACTTTTTTAGCTGAAAATATCAAAAAATTCGAAATTGAGGCCCCCCGCATCGCAAAAAAAAGAAAAGCGGGGCAGTTCATCATGCTCAGGACCGGTGAATCCGGCGAACGGGTGCCCCTCACCATTGCGGGATCGGACCCCGATAAAGGCACCATCACCATCATTGTCCAGGGGATGGGAAAAACGACGAGGGAACTCAACGCGAAGGAAGCAGGCGACACCATCAGCGATATTGTCGGCCCCCTCGGGACACCGTCCCATATCGAAAATTTCGGTACTGCAGTGAGCATCGGTGGCGGCGTAGGTACCGCAATCGCCTACCCGACGGCTGTAGCGCTCAAGGAGGCGGGCAATTACGTCATCACGATCAACGGCGCCCGATCCAGGGACCTCGTGATCCTCGAAAACGAGATGAAAGCCGTAAGCGACGAAGCTTATATCACGACCGACGACGGTTCCTACGGGTTCCACGGTTTCGTGACGCAGAAACTCCAGGAGCTGATCGATTCAGGCAGAAAAATCGATTACGTGCTGGCTATCGGTCCGATTCCCATGATGAAAGCGGTCGCGGAGGTCACCCGCCCATACGGCATCATGACCGTCGTGAGCCTCAACCCGATCATGGTCGACGGCACCGGCATGTGCGGAGGATGCAGGGTCACGGTTGGCGGCGAAACCAGATTCGCCTGTGTCGACGGGCCTGAATTCGATGCACACCAGGTCGATTTCAGGAACCTTTCGGACAGGAACAAGCTGTATA
>JAAXXI010000083.1 GCA_013334565.1 Chlorobiaceae bacterium | reverse complement strand
CCTGAGCGTCAGCCTATTCGAGAAAGTCGATATTTTACAATTAGTTACGAATTCTGCTGGCACAATTGAGAATACCTATACCTGTAACCAGTTGGATTTATTTGACTTATAACCGGACACTTGTGACTTTGTTCATTTGAAAAACACCAAGTGATCAGCACTATCCGTTTAAAACAGGATAAGTTGACGTGCCGGCCCCCTCGTCTCTGTTTAAAAAATGCTCGGCAGAATATCCATAATCAGGTACTTCTCCATGACTATTTGATATTTTTTCCACTAATAAATATATTTTTAATTACGTGCAAGATCAGGCCAACATTACGATATTTAATGTATTGACCTGTTCAGCTGCCTTTATAAAAAAATTCTATGCCCGGCATATTTTTCCCATTCATCACAGCCCCCAGAAATATGTTACTTCCGGACAGCCATTTCGCAAGAAACAATTGTGAATTCGTAGAAAAAAAAGCCACTGGCATCGGTTTTCGCGATATCTCACATAAACCGGCGTACTATGATTCGGGCAATTCAAACCTGCTGAATATCGATAGTAACCTCCAGACCGTCAGTTGCTGTAACCGGGTCAAGCGCGAACCGGGAAGCATCGTCAACCGGTTAAGATCCATCGAAATTGGATCGAACGAAAATGGATGTCGCTGTCTCGGCTATCAGGCCGACATAATCCATGCCTGAATTTCTCCGGTAAAAAACAACCAAACCGCCTTCCGTTGACATCAAGCACGGCGCCCGGTCCAAGAAACGATTATTTCATCCAGGAATCGAGGATTTACATGCAGGCATCCGGAAAAATACATGAGTGTTTCAGGACCTTCGTAAGGCAGCAACCCTCAGCACCGGCGATAGTAAGCGATGAAAGTGCAATAAGCTATTCGGAACTTGACAAGCTGTCTGACCGTCTTGCCGCCGAGCTTCTTTCCAGGAACCTTCTTCCTGGCGAAGCTGTCGGGGTTCTTGTCGAACGTTCAAAGGATCTGCCAGTCGCCTTTATTTCGATCCTCAAGGCCGGGGGCGTTTATGTCCCGATGGTCGCCGACCACCCCGCAGAACGCCTCTGCAGTTTCGCAAGACAGGCTGAAATACGTTTCCTGATAGTACTTGACGGCATCGAGCCTCCCTCGGCGGTTCTGGAGATGCTCGTCTCGAATGGCGCAGCGGACTCCAAAAACGCGGTCATCCAGCCGGAAACACTTTTCTCCGATGAAGTGTTTCCCGTGTCTTTCGATGGTGAACATACTGCCAAAAGCAGCCTTGCTGCAATACTCTTCACCTCCGGATCCACGGGGACGCCCAAAGGCGTCATGATCGAACATAAATCATGCATGAACATGGCACTTGGGCATCGTTCTGCGCACACGATCATGCCAGGTGACCGTATCCTGCTCTCCACCTCGCCTGGATTCATCCTCGGGTTCAGGGAACTTTGCCTGCCGCTTGTTTCCGGATCGAGCTGGGTACCAGCTACACGCGACATGATAGACCGGCCTGAAAAGATGCTCGGCTTAATGAGCCGTCATCGGGTATCGATCGCGATGTTCACGCCATCCTACCTGCGGCTGCTCAACGGCAATATACCGGACGGGCTGCGATGCCTCATCACGTCCGGCGAAAGGCCAAATGCGGCAGAGGCCAGGGCTTACGCCCGCCACATCGATTACTGGAATGTCCATGGAGCGACGGAAGCCTGCGGCACGATATGCATGCACCGTGTCGATCCTGACGACGACGGCCCCGTGCCCAGCGGGATACCTTTCCGAAACACGGCAGTCCACCTCCTTGATGAAAATGGCAAAGAAGTCCCGCGGGGAGAGATCGGCGAAATTTACATCACCGGAGACGGCGTTTCGCCCGGATACCTGAAGCAACCGGCGCTCACCTCCCGTCATTTCCTCCAGACACCTTACGGCAGGGCATTCCGCACACATGACCTGGCCCGAATGAATGAGCACGGCGAACTCGAAACGATCGGTCGAGCAGACGATGTCGTGAAGGTTTCAGGACAATCGGTCTCCCTGGGCGAAATAGAAACAGCCCTTCTGCAGCACCCTGGAGTGCGCAGGGCCGTCGCACTGCAGTCAAAAGGAGCGCTTTTCGCCTGTGTTGAATCCACGGATTCGCTTTTGACCGGGCAGACCGACTGGCGGGAATTCCTCGGCAGGAGGCTACCGTCATACATGATTCCCGCCCGGGTCAAAGCATTACAGAATATGCCGATACGGTCCTCAGGCAAATTGGACAGGAGCGCGATCCTGAAGTTTTCAGAGGAATGTTTCAAGGAACGCGGGGGTGATCTCCCTTCCGGAGCGGATGAACTGGCTGTCGCCGGCATCTGGGAGGATCTGACCGGTATCAGTCCGATCAGGAGGGACGACAACTTCTACTCGGTCGGTGGGACAAGCCTGATGGCTATCGCCGTCAGCCAGCGCCTGCAGGAGAAAGGATATGACGCAAGCGTCCAGAGGGTGCTTTCTTTTCTTACGGTTGAGGAGCTTGCGGCAAACATCTCTGGCAGCCCGGAAAGCGCTTCCGGTCCAGGGTCGCTTCCACCTGACGAGGCGTATGCGACGATCGACCAGAGGAGGTTCAGGATAGCGATGGAAATCGGCATGGAACCTTCGGCTTCGCACATCGTTCGCCTCTTCTCCATTCAGGGAAGTTCACCGGACATTGAGACATGGCAGAATTGCTGGACGCAAATCCTTGAACGCCATCCGGCACTGCGGAGCGCCCTGCAACCGGATGCGGAGGATGCAGCCAGATGGAAAAGCGTCGGCATGCAACCCGGTTCGCCTCGATGGAAACTGTCGGTCCACCGCTGCGACACGAGGGAGGATGCCGTGACCATAGTGTCGCAAAAAGCCCGCAAGGCCTTCAACCTCGACGAAGCGCCACTTGTACGCGCAGGCATCATCGAAGTCGGAGCGGCTCGCGAACCCCTGTTCTGGGTTATACTCCATCATGCCGTCGCCGACGGAGAATCGACTCGGATCGTTATCGGGGACCTGGTCGCCCTACTCGGAGGCTCAACTCTTCCGTCTGCTCGAAACGGTTTAGCGCTGGCCGGGGAAGCCGAACGGAAATACCTTGCGAGCAAGCGGTTCCAGAAGGACCTGGATTTCTGGGACAAGCGGCTCGACGGGTTGACAGATGCCGATCCGGCGATCTTCGGGCAGTACCTGGGTGAGCATGCCACAAACAGCATCAGGGGAAGTTCAGCTGGCCCTGCACTTACTGAAACACTTGATTTCTGTCACGTCGAAGCGCTTCGTGCCCTGGCGAGAAAGAACGGCTGCAGCCTTCATTCGCTTCTGCTTGCACTGCTGGCAAACGAAACAAGGAGACGTTTCGGAGTCGGAAACCTGATCATTGGCAGCGGAATCTCCCTTCGTCCCCCTGGTGCGGAACATTGTGTAGGGCACTTCGTCAACCTCCTGCCCGTCATCATCGAGGGAGATCAGAAGGCACCGTTCTCTTCCCTGTTGAAAATGGTACAGTTGAGCCTTACGGAAACCGTCTCACACGCTGCCTGCCCTTCTGGAATCATCCATGACAGGTTCCGCAACCGTCATCCTGACACCCGCAAGTCAAAACCATCCCTGTTCGATCTGGCCCTGACGGCAATCCCCCCCAGAAACATCACGGAGAACAGCTCCGGCAACCCGCCGCAGCTGCAAACCATGTATGGGGTTAAAGAACATGCTCCGGCAGGTCTCGACCTGTCATTCAGCCATGAGCCATGCCAGGATGGGAGCATTGTCCTCTCGGTGATCCGCAACCCGGAAACCTGTCCTGAAGGAACGGCTGCAGACTGCATTTCAGCACTCTGTGCATGGGCTCGCTGGATTGCCGAACTGCCGGAACGCGCAGAGTATCCCCTCCCCAATCTGCTCCCTCACGAAACGACTGTCCTGAATGGGTTCGAAAATGGCCTTTCCGCTCCCCTTCCAGGCCAAAGGACAGACCGTATCCTGGAGTCTCTCATCGATTCGAACCCGAACCGGATCGCCATTATCGGCGAGGATCTGATCGAAACGCGATCGGAGCTCGACGCCAGGGCCAACGGCCTTGCACACCGGCTGTTGGAGATGGGCGTCGGACGGGGATCGGTCGTAGCCGTACTGGCTTCGAACACACCGAACCTGCCCGCAGCCCTGTTCGGCATCTGGAAATGCGGTGCTGCATACCTACCCCTCTCCGTCGATACACCGGCAAAAAGGCTTGAGGGAATTTGTGCCGATGCCGGCGCACGGGTGCTCGTGCTCCTCGACACCCACGAAATGCCTGAACTCCAGGCCGTCATGGCAGGTGTCATCAGGATGCAGCAGTGTCCACCTGACGACAGGCGACCCGTCACGAAAGGATCGACCGACGACACGGCATACATCATCTTCACCTCCGGAACGACCGGAACGCCAAAAGGCGTGCCTGTAAAGCATGGTGCGATGGCAAACACCATCATGGGGATCATCCGGCAGATCGGGGTCAAATCTGAAGACCGTATCTCTCTTTCATGTTCGGTCGAGTTCGATGCTTCACTTCTTGAAATGGTAACCGGACTGATGGCAGGGATTCCCCTGGTACCGGTATCGGCACAACTTCGCGACGACCCGTGGATGTTGAAACGCTTCTACCGCGACCACGGCGTCACGATCGCATTCCACACCCCATCATACCTTCGCATCAGCGAAACAACCCCCTTCGAAGGGATGCGCATCCTGATGACCGGAGGTGAGGCGCCAAACCATCGGGACGTCATGCTGCATGCCGGAAGAATCGCTTTCTGGAACCTCTACGGGCCCACAGAAACGTCGATTGTCATTGCCGGAGGGCTGCTCAAGGCGGATCACGACCCGAAGGAGCGCATCAATGCAGGTCGACCGTTACCGAACACGAAGATATCGATCCGCCGCGATGACGGGTCACAGGTGCCTCCAGGAGCCTATGGTGAGCTCTGGCTCGGCGGCGCAGGAACAGCGGCAGGATACCTGAACCGCCCAGAACTCGACACGGATTGTTTCGTGACGGCTGACGACGGCTTTTATTACCGCTCGGGCGATTACGGCCGATGGAGTTCCGGAGGGGAACTGGTGATCGTCGGGCGTATCGACCAGCAGGTGAAGCTGAACGGCCAGAGAATCGAGCCCGGCGAGATCGAGGAAACGCTGTGTACACATCCGAATGTAGCTGAAGCCTGCATCGTCGTCGAAACCACCGCAATCGGCTTCAAGGTGCTTCATGGATTCATCAGGCCGAAAAAGGATTCAGTGATCCCCGAAAAAGAGCTGACCGCATTCCTCGCGGAACGCCTTCCTGTCCACATGCGTCCGGCGAGCATCACGGCGATGGATACCATTCCTCTCTCACCTGCAGGCAAAGTTGACCGGAACGCTCTTCTCGGACGCCTCTCGCAAAAAACCGAGCGGTATGCCGCAAAAACAACCATCAATGACGTTGAACAACAGGTTGCGGGAATCTGGAGCAATATCCTCGGTCATGGAGTCGTCGGTCCGAACGACAACTTTTTCGCCCTCGGTGGCAACAGCCTTCTTGCTGTCACCATGGTACACCGGCTTTCGCAAAGTATCGGTCGTAAAATCATGGTCCGAGACCTGTTCGCCGCACCGAAACTGTCCGATTTTGCCCGGAAAATCGGCAGCGAAACCCCCGTCTCCTCCCGAAAAAGCATCGAGATGCATGAGAGCTGGGCTTCGGAGGGAGAAAAGGAGTTCTGGATAGCTGAAACGGCCGGGC
>JAAXXI010000082.1 GCA_013334565.1 Chlorobiaceae bacterium | reverse complement strand
GCCATGAAGCAGGCTATCCAGCAGGCCATGCGCTCCGGTGCAGAAGGTGTGAGGGTCAGGTGCGCAGGCCGTCTCGGCGGTGCTGAAATCGCCCGTGCCGAGCAGTACAAGGAAGGCAAGATCCCGCTCCACACGATCCGCGCCAACGTCGATTACGCGAGCGTGACCGCGCATACCATAGCCGGCACCATCGGTATCAAGGTATGGGTTTACAAAGGTGAAGTCCTTGTCCAGCGCATCGATGCCATCGAGGAAGACGAGCAGAAGAGGATGAAGGAAAGGCGCAGCGATTCTGGCCCGAGGGGGCGCGACAGTCGCGGAAAACGCCGCCACCGTGCAAAGCGATCATAATATCAAGGACCACACAATCAGAAAAAGAATGGAGTTGCCGGTATGTTAATGCCCAAGCGAGTTAAATATAGAAAGACACAACGAGGCCGGATGAAAGGCAATGCCGGGCGCGGTACATCCGTATCTTTCGGTTCTTTCGGTCTGAAGGCCACGGAACCGGCATGGATTACCAGCCGCCAGATCGAAGCCGCCCGTATCGCCATGACCAGGTTCATGAAAAGGGACGGAAAAATCTGGATCAGGATTTTCCCTGACAAGCCGGTGACCAAGAAAGCTGCCGAGACCAGGATGGGTTCCGGTAAGGGCTCTCCGGAATTCTGGGTTGCGGTTGTCAAGCCGGGCAGGGTGATGTTCGAAGCCGACGGCGTTTCGAAGGAAGTTGCGACCGAAGCGTTCCGCCTCGCTGCGAAGAAGCTGCCGATCAAGACCAAGTTCATTGTTCGCCCCGATTACGAAGGATAACAGAGACATAACTATTCGACAACAGGGTTATTCATTATGAAAAAATATGAAATAGAGGCGATGAGCAAGCAGGAGCTGATTGAGAGGCTCAGACAGCTCGAGGACAGGCTCGCCGACATCAATTTCTACAAGGTGCTCGAGCAGCCCCAGAATCCGATGGTATTCCGTAATTCGAAGCGTGACATCGCACGTATCAAGACCAGGCTCCACAAACTCGCTGCCGCTGAAACGGTTCAGGGTTGAGAGGAAGGAAAACAATAAAAAACCGTTACTTTCATGGCAGAAAATAAAAAGGGCAGTGCATCAATGGAAAAGAGTGCTGAGGTTAGGGGTAGAAAAAAGAGCTGGCAGGGCCGTGTCGTCAGCGACAAGATGGATAAGGGTTGTATCGTTGCCGTCGAACGCAGGGTTCAGCATCCGGTTTACAAGAAGTACTTCAAGAAAACCACGAAGCTGATGGTCCACGACGAAAAGAACGAGGCCGGCCTGGGCGATCTGGTGAAAGTTGTCGAGTGCCGCCCGCTCAGCAAGAGGAAGAGCTGCCGTCTGGTAGAGATAGTCGAGAAAGCCAGGTAAGAGAGAATCAATACATTTAACAAAGGTTTAGAAGGATGATCCAGAAAGAAACAAATCTGGTTGTCGCCGACAACAGCGGCGCGAAGAAAGTACGCTGCATCCATGTATTCGGCGGTACCGGAAGGCGCTATGCTTCGCTGGGCGACCAGGTTATCGTAGCGGTCAAATCTGCCGTTCCTGGCGGCGTCGTTAAAAAGAAGGACGTCTGCAAGGCGGTTGTCGTGCGCTGCGTCAAGGAGTCGCGTCGCAAAGACGGTTCGTATATCCGTTTCGACGAAAACGCCGTCGTTATTCTCAATGCGCAGGGCGAGCCGAGGGGAACCCGTATTTTCGGACCTGTCGCAAGGGAGTTGCGTGACAAAAAATATATGAAGATCGTTTCGCTGGCGCCGGAAGTGTTGTAAGCGCCTCAGGCGGGAGTAACTCAGTTGGTAGAGTCACAGCCTTCCAAGCTGTTGGTCGCGAGTTCGAGTCTCGTCTCCCGCTCAGGATTTTATGAATAATACCATATCAGTGTAAAATGAAAACTGGGATCAAGAAGGTTAAGCTGCATGTCAGAAAGAACGATAACGTCACCGTTATCAGCGGCAACGATAAAGGCAAAAGCGGAAAGATCCTCAAGGTATTCCCGCAGAAATCGAGGGTTATCGTCGAGGGCGTGAACATTCGCAAACGCCACATGCGCCCCACCCAGAGCAGGCCTCAGGGAGCCATCATCGAGCGCGAGTTCCCGATTCACGCTTCGAACGTCAAGAAGAGCTGAGTGTTTTCAAAAAGGAAAGGATGACAAAGACCATCCTCATAAACAGTAAAGGAAAGAATGGCCAAGAATAAGGAAAAAGAGACGGCGGCACCTGAAGACAACTCCAGGGCGAGGCTTGATACCTTCTATCACGAAAAGGTGGTACAGAAACTTACCGAGCGCTTTCAGTACAAGAATGTCATGAAAGTGCCGAAACTCAAGAAAATCTGCATCAATATCGGTGTCGGCGAAGCAGCCGGTGAGCCGAAAATGCTTGAAACAGCGATGCAGGAACTTGCGCAGATCACCGGCCAGAAACCGCAGATCCGCAAGGCAAAAAAAGCTATATCCAACTTCAAGCTCCGCGAGGGGCAGGCTATCGGCTGCAGGGTTACGCTTCGCCGCAAAGCCATGTTCGAGTTCTTCGACCGTTTCGTAAGCCTTGCCGTTCCGAGGATCCGTGATTTCCGCGGCCTCAACGACACCAGCTTCGACGGCCGCGGCAACTACACGGTCGGCGTGAAAGAGCAGATTATCTTCCCGGAAATCGACATCGACAAAGTGCCGAGGATTTGCGGTATGGATATCAGTTTCGTAACATCAGCTCCAACGGATGAAGAGGCATATGCACTTCTTTCAGAACTTGGAATGCCATTCAAAAAGAAAAACTAATTAATTCGGGAAGACAGATGGCCAAGAAAAGCGTTGTAGCAAGGAACGAGAAAAGGAAAAAGCTTGTCGAGAAGTATGCCGCCCTGCGTGCCGAGCTGGTGAAAGCGGGAGACTATGAAGCCCTTCGCAAGTTGCCGAGGGACAGTTCTGCGACAAGGGTGCGAAACCGCTGCGTCCTTACCGGCCGCGGAAGGGGCATCAGCGCCAAGTTCGGTCTGTGCAGGCAGATGTTCCGCAAATATGCACTTGAAGGGAAATTGCCGGGTGTCAAGAAAGCCAGCTGGTAACACAGCTGCTCGAAGCTAAAGAAACATATCTGAATATTTGTTCATTTTCGAAAGTAACCAACGTTCGCTATGCCTGTAACGGATTCCATCGCTGACTATATCACCCGTCTCAGAAACGCGGGAAGAGCCAAAAACAAAACTACCGATATCCCGTATTCGAAGCTCAGGGAGAATATCTCCAGGCTGCTTCTCGATAAAGGGTACATCAAGAACTACACGGTGATCACCGCTGAGAAGTTTCCTTTTCTGCGCGTCGAACTGAAATACACCCAGCAGGGCGAGCCCGCGATCAAGGAGATCACCAGGGTAAGCAAGCCTGGACGCCGTGTCTATGATGGCAAGGATATCAAGAAATACCTGGGCGGTCTCGGTCTCTACATCCTTTCCTCGTCGAAAGGCATCATCACCGACAAGGAAGCGAGGGCTGAGGGGGTCGGCGGCGAAATTCTGTTCCGCATCTATTAATAACAAGTCACAGAGCATAAGAATACCATGTCAAGAATAGGAAAAATGCCAATCTCCCTGGGTACCCAGGCGAAGATAGAGATACAGGACCAGCGGATCAGGGTATCGGGACCGAAAGGCGCACTCGAACAGGAGATATCGGACCTTGTTACCGTCAAAGTCGAGGACGGCACCATCTCCGTTCAGAGGGGAAACGACTCCAAAAGTGCAAGGGCGCAGCATGGCCTCTACCGCATGCTGATCAGCAATATGGTCGAGGGCGTCACCAAAGGCTTCACCAGGAAGCTTGAAATCGCGGGCGTCGGCTACCGTGCGGAAATGAAGAACGACCTTCTCGCATTGACGCTCGGCTATTCCCACATGATTTATTTCAAGGCTCCTGACGAGATCAAGATCGAAGTGCCCGACCAGGTGACCATCCTGGTGAGCGGCATCGACAAGGCCCTTGTTGGCCAGGTTGCAGCGAAGATCCGTTCTTTCAGGAAACCGGAACCGTACCGCGGCAAGGGTATCAAGTATGAGGGCGAAGTAATCCGCCGCAAGGAAGGCAAGGCAGCAGGCAAGTAACGTGTGAATGAACGCTCAAGAAGTTAGGCAACAACATTATACAACGGTTCAAGAGAATGAGTCAAATCGATAAAGCCTCCAGAAGGCAGAAAATCAAGGACAGAAGCAGGCACAGCGTCATGGGCACCATGGAGAAGCCGAGACTCTGCGTCTACAGGAGCCTTGCACAGATCTACGCACAGCTGATCGATGACGAGAACGGCAAGACCATCATGGCCGCTTCATCCATGTCGAAAGACAACAAAGGGGTGAAAGCCTCCAAATCCGAGGTTTGCCGCCTCGTAGGAAAACAGCTTGCCGAAAAGGCGCTGGCTGGCGGCATAACCCATGTCGTATTTGACAGGAACGGATTTCGTTATCATGGCAGGATAAAAGCTTTGGCCGATGGTGCGAGAGAAGCTGGACTGATCTTTTAAAAATATTTTTCAACGAGAAATTACATGGCGAAAACATCTGCTAAGAATATCAGGCCCGGAGAGTTAAATCTGAAGGAAAAGCTGGTTCACATCAACAGGACGGCGAAGGTTGTAAAGGGCGGAAAGCGTTTCGGTTTCAATGCCATCGTCGTGGTCGGGGACAAGGAAGGCCATGTCGGTTACGGTCTCGGTAAGGCGAACGAAGTCCAGGACGCGATTGCAAAAGGGGTCGAAGACGGCAAGAAGAACGTCATCAAGGTTCCGATCGTAAAAGGGACCATCCCGCACATGATCATTGCGAAGTACGGCTCCGCAAAGGTCATGATGAAACCGGCAACCCCCGGTACCGGCCTCATCGCAGGCGGCGCTGTCAGGGCTGTCCTTGAAATGGCCGGGGTGCACGACATTCTGACGAAGTCGCTCGGTTCGTCGAACCCGCACAACGTCGTCAAAGCAGCCATCAAAGGCCTGCAGAGCATGTCCGATGCCTACGATGTCGGCGAAAGGCGCTCCAGGAACCTGAAAGATGTTTTTGAAAGCTAAACTGTGAGAATGCGATCATGAGTGAGAAAAAATTGAAAATAACCCAGGTGCGCAGCGTCATCGGCGGGACCAGGAAGCAGAAAGCCACCATCAAGGCCCTCGGGCTCGGAAGGCCGAACTATCAGGTCGAAAAAGAGGACAACGCCTGCACAAGAGGACAGATCAGGGTCGTACAGCACCTTGTCAAAGTTGAAGAAGTATAGATTTTTCTAATAGCAAGTCGGGAATTGAAACCATGGATTTAAGTTCACTTCGTCCAGCGAAAGGCGGCGCAGTCAAAAACAAGAAGCGTGTAGGTCGCGGTCAGGGTTCGGGAAACGGCACGACGGCAGGTAAGGGTAACAAAGGTCAGCAGGCAAGAAGCGGATACAAAAGACCTATAATGGAAGGCGGTCAGATCCCTGTTTACCGCAGGCTGCCCAAATTCGGTTTCACTCCTGTTCAGCGAAAAGAGTACGCTACGGTCAATCTTTCACAGATCGCCCAGTGGATCGAGGACGGGGCTGTCGAAAAGGAAATCACCCTTCTCGACCTGAAGTCGCTTCTCCACGCAAGCAAAACCGATATTTTCAAGGTACTTGGAAACGGTGAGCTTTCGAGCGCGATCAAAATCACTGCACACGCTTTCAGCAAGAGCGCAGAAGAGAAGATCACCGCTGCAGGCGGAGAGGTTGTCAAAGCGTTCCGTACGATCGATGAGGCCTCGAAGGTCAGGGACCTCTCTCTGGAAGAAGCAGCCCTC
>JAAXXI010000081.1 GCA_013334565.1 Chlorobiaceae bacterium | reverse complement strand
TCGGTGCTGAACCAGGATCCTGACGGCTTCTTCATCATGATCGAACAGGGCGATATCGACTGGAGCGACCATGCGAACGATTACGAGAACATGGTCGGCGGTGTCTATGATCTCGACCAGGCGGTTAAAGCTGCTGAAAAGTTTGTCGAATCCGGTTCAAACGGGATCAGCTGGGAAAACACCCTCATTATCGTGACAAGCGACCACTCGAACAGCTACATGCGCTCACAGACAGAACTGGGTATCGGCGACCTGCCGGCCCAGAACAACGGGACAACACCTCCCTCATACCCTGGCGGCGAAGTGACATACAGCTCCGGAGAGCATACGAACGAGCTGGTGACCCTGTCTGCTCGAGGTGCAGGTGCCGAGCTGTTCGAAGAATACGCAGGAGATATCTATGCCGGGACCGATATCATCGACAATACGCAGATCTACGATGTGATGATGAGGGCGGCAAAGGAAGCCGGAGCGGACCATGTGATCCTCTTCATAGGCGATGGTATGAACGTCGAGCACGAAATCGCAGGCAGCCGTTACCTCTATGGGACGGATTTCAGCCTTTCCTGGCAACAGTGGAGCGAGCTCGAAGACGGATGGTCTGGTTACGTGACGACCTGGGACGTGAGCTCATACAATACCTATGCAGCCCTCAACTCCCAGCCGAATTTCAATGTTTCCAATCCCGACAGTGCCAATCCCCTTATCGGTTATGACCCTTCAAAAGGTGGTATTACTCCTTATCCTGTCGAAATGACCTTCAGCGGCGCACCGGAAAAGAGCGAAACCGGTGTGTTCGAGATCACCGTTACGGCGACGGACGAAGCCGGTGCATCGACGAGCGATACCTTCATGCTCACGATTACGGACAAGGAGTACGAAGAGACTGAAGGTAACGATACACTGAGCGGCGATAAGGGCAATAACGTCATTTACGGCGCAGAGGGCAACGATCGCATGAACGGCAACGACGGCAACGACATCCTCAATGGCGGCGAAGGGAGCGATACCATGCGCGGCGGAAGGGGCGACGATACCTACTATGTCGACAGCACAGGCGACGTGGTTGATGAAAATACTTCCCTGTTGTCGGGCTTGTTCAGACTCATCGGATATGGTGCAAACCAGGGAAGCAATGCCGGTGGAAACGATACAGTCAGGTCAAGTGCAGACTGGACGCTGGCCAGCAACATTGAAAACCTCGAGCTGACAGGGGCCGGTGATCTGAACGGAACCGGGAATGCGATCGATAACCGGATTGTGGGCAACGACGGCAATAACATGCTCGCAGGGCTCGGCGGCAACGACACCATCGACGGGGGCAAAGGACGGGATACCATGCAGGGCGGTGCCGGAAACGACCTCTATCTGGTGGACGATACAGGCGATGTTGTTACGGAAGCTTCGCGGGCCGGAACCGATACCGTGCGCTCGTTCGTGGACTGGGTGCTCGGAAGCAACGTCGAAAACCTCGAACTCCAGGGATTGGATGCCCTGGAAGGAACCGGTAACGGGCTCGGCAACCGCATCACCGGCAACAGCGGGGACAACTTTATTTACGGGCTCGGGGGCAACGATTTCCTGTTTGGAGATCTCGGCAGCGACAGCCTCTATGGCGGTGACGGCAATGATGACCTGCTTGGGGGCCTGGGTGCCGATATCCTTGTCGGGGGAAGCGGCCAGGATATTTTCAGGTATGCCGCAAGCGATCAGTCCGGCATCACGGATGACACGATGGATATCATCCTCGACTTCGTATCGCGGCAGGACAGGCTGGACCTGTCGGGCATCGATGCGAATACGGCGAGGAGCGGAGACCAGGCGTTCAGCCGCATCATCCTCGGCAGTTCAAGTACGTTCACCTCTACAGGCCAGCTTCGGTTCGACAGCGCCGAAGGCATCCTGTACGGCAATACCGACAGTGATGCACAGGCTGAGTTCGCCGTCCATCTGCAGGGGGTTTCGACGCTCCGTGCAACGGATGTCGTTTTTTAGGACTGGGCGATGAGCGATGAGCAATGAGCGATGAGCAATGAGCGATGAGCAATGAGCAATGAGCAATGAGCAATGAGCAATGAGCGATGAGCGATGAGCGATGAGCAATGAGCAATGAGTGGAGCCCCGGTTTTGCCGGGGCTCTTTTTTGCCGCCCTTACAGGGCTGAAACCCAAATTTATTTTGTCCCTCCTTCCAGGGGCGGGACCCCTGGCTACCAATATTCCGCCCCTACGGGGTTTAATACATCCCAGTCCTCAGTCCCCACACCCCACATCCCACTTTCCACTCTCCACTTTCCATCCCCCTCAGTCCCCACTACCCAATTTCCATCTTCAGGAACCTGCCGGTATGGGAATGTTCCGTGCGGGCGATCTCTTCGGGGGTGCCTTCGGCGATGATGGCGCCGCCACCGCTGCCGCCTTCGGGGCCGAGGTCGATGACCCAGTCGCTGTTCCTGATGATGTCGAGGTTGTGCTCGATGATGACGACGGTATTGCCCTTGTCGACAAGCCTGCGAAGCACTTCGAGCAGGTGCTGGATATCCTGGAAATGCAGGCCGGTCGTCGGTTCGTCGAGGATGTAGAGGGTCTTGCCGGTCTGGATCTTGGCGAGCTCGGCTGACAGCTTGATGCGTTGCGCTTCGCCGCCTGAAAGCATGGGTGACGGCTGGCCGAGCTTGAGATAGCCGAGCCCGACGCTTTTCATGGTGGTGAGGATTCGCTGGATACGCGGAAAATCGGTAAAGAATTCCGAGGCTTCCTCGATGGTCATTTCGAGCACGTCGGCGATCGATTTGCCGTGGTATTTCACGAGCAGGGTTTCGCGGTTGTACCGTTTGCCCTTGCAGTTTTCGCATTCGACGTAGACATCGGGCAGGAAGTTCATTTCGATCTTCCTCGTTCCGGCGCCCTGGCATACTTCGCACCTGCCGCCCTTGACGTTGAAACTGAACCTTCCGGCCTTGTATCCCCGGATCTGCGCTTCGGGCAGCCTGGTGAAAAAATCCCGGATGAAGGTGAATGCTCCCGTATAGGTTGCAGGGTTTGAACGGGGTGTGCGCCCGATGGGAGACTGGTCGACATTGACCACCTTGTCGATGTTCCGGATGCCTTCGATGGTGTCGTAAGGGTAGGTGAGGAGCTTGGAGCGGTAGAAATGGCGCGCGAGGACAGGGAAGAGCGTCTCGTTGACGAGCGTCGATTTTCCGGATCCGCTGACCCCGGTGATGCTGACGAGCGAACCGAGCGGGATTTCGAGGTCGATGTTTTTCAGGTTGTTGCCTTTGCACCCCCTGATGCGCAGGAACTGGCGTTCGCCTTTCTTTTTTTTCTTTTCCCCTTCGAAGAATACCCGGAGCCTGCCGTTCAGGTAACCTGCGGTCGACGAATCGACACCGAGGCCGGAGGCCGGTCCCTGGGCCACGACATGTCCGCCGTATTCGCCAGCGCCGGGGCCGAGGTCGATGATTTCATCGGCTTCGAGCATGGTGTCTTTGTCGTGTTCGACAACAAGCACCGTGTTGCCGATGTCCCTGAGGTTCTTCAGTGAATCGATCAGCTTGTGGTTGTCACGCTGGTGCAGTCCGATGCTCGGTTCGTCGAGCACGTACAGGACGCCGCTTAATTGGGAGCCGAGCTGGGAGGCGAGCCTGATGCGCTGTGCTTCGCCGCCCGAAAGGGTCTGGGCGCTGCGGTCGAGAGAGAGGTACCCGAGCCCGACGTTGAGCAGGAATTCGAGGCGTTTTCCGATTTCGTGCAGCACCGGTGTCGCGACCAGCAGTTCCCGGGGAGTGAGCTTCGGGGGGAGCGCGTTGAAAAAGACATGCGCATCCGGCAGGGGAAGCGATTCGGCTTCGGCGATGTTCATGCCGTCGATTTTCACCAGAAGGCTCTCCTTGCGGAGCCTCGTCCCGCCACATGCCGGGCAGGGCTGGCGGACCATGTAGCTTTCCGCCCATTCCCTGACTTTGGCCGTCGAAGCGTTTTTCAGGATTTCCGAGACGTAGGGGAGCGCTCCCTGGAAAATTTGCGGGTAGTGCGTTTCGCGGCCGGAATAGGAGTAGCTTACGTCGAAGGTGCGGCTGCCCGATCCTTCGAGGAGGATTTTCAGGGCTTCGGGCGGTATTTCGTCGATAGGCGTATCGAGGGTGAAGCCGTATTTCTTCGCGACAGCCTTGATGATCTGCCAGAGGTTCCGCTTCCCCGGTTTTCCGAAAGGATCGATCGCTCCCTCGTTGAGCGAAAGGGTCCGGTCGGGCACCATGAGTTCCCCCGAGAGCTGCATGAGTTCTCCGAGTCCGTTGCATTCCGGGCAGGCGCCGTAGGGCGAGTTGAAACTGAAATGGTTCGGCGCGAGGGTATCGACCGGCACCGAACCGTCCGAATAGGCGTATTTCGTGCTGAAGACCAGTTCCTTGAGCCCGTCGCCGTCAGGGTCGCAGATAACCGACGACCGGTGCTCGGACATCGAAATGGCGAGGCTGACGGCTTCCTTCAGCCTCTCGCGGCATTCCGGATTAACGACGATCCTGTCTGCGACGAGTTCGATTGCATGGCTTTTGTAGCGCTCGAGCTGCATATCCTTTTCCATTTCACGATACTCCCCGTCGACGCGCACGCGGAGGTAGCCTTTCGACAGCAGCCGTTCGAAGAGCTCACGGTAGTGGCCTTTCCTGCCGGTGACAAGCGGCGAGAGTATCTGGACCTTCGTGTTTTCCGGAAGGGCAAGGATCGCATCGACGATGTTTTCCTCGCTCTGTTTCTGCAGCATCTGCCCGGTGACGGGATCGTAACGCCTGCCTGCTTTCGCATAGAGCAGTCGCACGAAGTCGTGAATTTCGGTGATGGTCCCTACCGTCGAGCGCGGTGAACGGCTGGTGCTTTTCTGGTCGATGGAGATGACCGGGGAGAGCCCTTCGATGAAATCGACGTCGGGGCGTTCGATGCTGCCGATATACTGGCGTGCGTAGGGAGAGAGGGTTTCCATGAACCTGCGCTGCCCCTCGGCATAGATCGTGTCGAAAGCGAGGCTCGATTTGCCTGATCCGGACAGGCCGGTGATGACGACGAACCTGTTGCGCGGTATGTCAAGAGAGATGTTCTTGAGGTTGTGTACTCTTGCACCCCTGATCGTGATATGGCTGAATTCCATGATTTGTCGTTGCCTTTCTCTCTCTTGCCGAGGCGGTTGTTCATGCAGCCTCGAAAGCTGCAGCACCGGGACCAGTCCGGGAGCCGGTGGCAGAAATAACAGCAATCCTAAGGATAATGGTTTCTTTCGGGGAAAAAAACTTTGAATAAAATGATTCTGCCGTATATTTGGCAGTCTTTCCGGGACAGGAAGGGCAAAATGTCCAATATGTACAGGTTAACAAAAAGATTCGATTCTCATGGATTTTGTTTATCAGAAACAGGCCGAAAAAGGCAAGCAGTGCCAGGATTGCCAGAGCTTTACCCCAAAACCTGAAAATGCTGCAGCCGGTACCTGCTTCGGCAAGGATGTTGTCGCCGAGGGCGGATGCATGTTCTTCAAGAAAAAAGAAGAGCAGCAGTAAGCCGGTCTGCACGATAGAACGCCTGAACCCCGGAAGGATTTTCGACTTGCCGGGGTTTTTTTGTTTGGGAGGTGAGCGGGGGGACTGGAAAGTGGAGAGTGGGATTTTTTTTAGTGCTGAGGACTCAGGACTGAGGACTCAGGTTTGGGTTTTGGAAAGTGGAAAGTGGAAAGTGGAGAGTGGAGAGTGGAGAGTGGGGATTTGAGTTTTTGTCCCTGCAGTCCTTTTTCCTGAGTTCGCCATTTAGTGCGAAAATTCGTAATCGTCAATTTTGTCAAGTAGGATGCCCGTAAGTTTGCTTGTGTCCATCTGCATCACGTGCACCTCACCGGTTCTATGATCAAGGATATGTGCT
>JAAXXI010000090.1 GCA_013334565.1 Chlorobiaceae bacterium | reverse complement strand
CATCAAGCTGCAGATTCCCGCAGGGGCCGCCAACCCGGCGCCTCCCGTCGGTCCGGCGCTCGGTCAGAAGGGCGTCAACATCATGGAGTTCTGCAAGCAGTTCAACGCCAGGACGCAGTCCGAGGCCGGCATGATCATCCCTGTGGTGATCACGGTATTCTCCGATAAGTCCTTCACCTTCGTCACCAAGACTCCGCCCGCCGCCGTGCTCCTCATCAAGGAGGCGAAGCTGCAGAAGGGTTCCGGTGAGCCGAACCGCAACAAGGTCGGCAAGGTTACCATGGAGCAGGTGCGCAAGATTGCCGAGCTGAAGAAGCCCGACCTGAATTCCGTCGATCTCGAAGGCGCGACCCGCATGGTGATGGGCACCGCCCGCAGCATGGGCATCGTCGTCGAGGACTGATACAAAAGTTTTATCCGTGGGAGGCCTGACAAGCCGCTTGCATAACCACTAACACAATATTGTCAATGTCTGGAAAGAACTACAGAAACGCTGCCGCCAAGGTGGCCCGCGCTCAGGAGTATGAGCTTGCGGAGGCCATCGAGAAGGTCAAGGAGATTACCACCACCAAATTCGACGCTACGTTCGACGTCGCCATGAAGCTCGGGGTCGATCCCCGTCATGCCGACCAGGTCGTCCGCGGCACGGTCATGCTCCCTCACGGCACGGGTAAAACCGTCTCCGTGCTTGTCGTCTGCAAAGAGAACAAGGCGGACGAAGCTCGCGAAGCTGGCGCTGATTTCGTTGGTTTTGAAGAGTATATCGAGAAAATCCAGGGCGGCTGGACCGGCGTCGATGTGGTCGTCGCGACCCCCGACGTCATGGGTCAGCTCGGCAAGGTTGCCCGAATCCTCGGCCCACGCGGCCTGATGCCGAACCCGAAATCGGGTACGGTCACGATGGATGTCGCCAAGGCCGTCAAGGAGGTCAAGGCTGGCAAGATCGAATTCAGGGTTGACAAGGCCGGTAACATCCACGCTCCGGTCGGAAAAGTTTCGTTCGACAGCGACAAGCTCGCCGGCAATATCACCAGCTTCATCAAAGAGGTCGTGCGCCTGAAGCCTTCGGCTGCAAAAGGTCAGTACCTCCAGGGGATCACCATTTCAAGCACCATGTCCCCCGGCGTGAAGGTCAAGAAGGATAAATTTGTCGCCTAACACTAAAGATTTTGCACCGATATGATGAAGCGTGATACAAAAGAGCAGATCGCTCAGGAAATAGCAGAGAAGTTCAAGAAGGCGCAGGGCTTCTACTTTACCGAGTTCCAGGGACTTGACGTCCAGAAGATGGGGCAGCTTCGCCTCGAATTCAGGAAGGCCGGTATCGAATACAGGGTTGTCAAGAACACCCTGATCAAAAAAGCGCTCAAGGATGCCGCCGAGGTCGATAAACTCGCCGCCGGGCTGAAGAACACCACCGCCGTCGCTTTCAGCTACGACGATCCGGTCGCCCCGGCCAAGATCATCAAGAAGTTCAGCAAGGACAACGAAGCGCTGAAGTTCAAGATGGCTTCGATCGATGGCGCGGTGTTCGGAGCCGATTCGCTGCCGATGCTCTCCGAGATGCTCAGCAAGACCGAGAACCTCGGTCGCGCCGCTGGCCTGATCAACAGTGTCATCAGCTCCGTGCCGATGGTCATGAACGCGGTGATGAGAAATCTCGTCAACGTTATCGACCAGGTCGGAAAGCTCGAAAAATAAACGATTTACGCACTCAAAGCTTCAATATTGTTCAATTCTAACTGAGAGAGGAAATAATGTCATCTATCGAAACACTTGTAGAAGAGATTGGTAAACTTACCCTTACCGAAGCTTCCGAGTTGGTCAAAGCGCTTGAAGAGAAGTTCGGCGTGAGCG
>JAAXXI010000028.1 GCA_013334565.1 Chlorobiaceae bacterium | reverse complement strand
TGATCTATATTTTCAAGCGGCTTTTCATTGCCGTACCGTTGATTTTCGGGGTACTGACCCTGACCTTTTTCATCATCAGGCTCGCTCCCGGCGATCCGGCGGCGTTTTTCATCCAGCCGGGCATCAGCCCGAACGTGGCCGAGCAGATCAGGGCGCAGTACGGGCTGAACGATCCGCTTCCCGTCCAGTATGTCAAATGGCTCGCAAGCGTCCTGCAGGGGGACTTCGGAAGGAGTTTCAGCCGCGCACAGCAGCCGGTTATCGAAGTGATCGCATCGGCTTTGCCGGTTACCGTGACCATCGCACTGCTCACCCTTGCCGCCAATTTCATTTTCGGCATCCTGATCGGCATCATTTCCGCGGTCCGCCAGAACAGCTTCCTCGACAGGTTCCTGACCATCACGGCCCTGTTTTTCTATTCGATGCCCGAGTTCTGGTTCGCACTCATGATGATCATCCTCTTTGCCCTGAAATACCAGTTTTTTCCGGCTTCGGGACTTAACGAAATCGGGGCCGAGAACCTCGGGCCTCTCGCGTTCACCCTCGACCGCATCTGGCATCTGGTACTGCCGGTTACCGTGCTGAGCATCAACGGCGCTGCGGGTATCGCGCGTTACGTCAGGGGAAGCATGCTGGAGGTGATCAGGCAGGATTATATCCGCACGGCGAGGGCGAAAGGGCTTCCCGAAAGGATCGTGATCTTCAGGCATGCGCTGCGAAATGCCATGTTGCCGGTCATCACCCTGATGGGCAGTTCCCTTCCGTTCATTTTCAGCGGAGCGCTGTTCATCGAAGTTATTTTTGCCTTTCCGGGCATGGGGCGCGTAACGGTCGAAGCGATCTTCGCCAGGGACTATCCCCTGATCATTGCCGACACTTTCATTTCCGGCTCCCTGATCGTTCTCGGAAACCTCGTTGCCGATATCCTGTACGCCGTTGTCGATCCGAGGATCAAGCTGTGACGGCTGCCGCCGGTAACCCTGAAACGATTTCACCTTGCGAATAGAACTGCTCAACACTCCGCCCGACGCCACCGAAACGAAGATCGAGGAACAGCTACGGCCGCTGCGCATGGATGATTTTTCCGGCCAGCAGCGCCTGACGGACAATCTGAGGGTTTTCATCTCCGCTGCGAAGATGCGCGGGGACGCCCTCGACCATGTTCTGCTTTCCGGACCACCTGGCCTGGGGAAAACGACACTGGCATACATCATAGCATCGGAGATGGGCAGCAATATCAAGGCGACCTCGGGACCGCTCCTCGACAAGGCGGGAAACCTTGCCGGCCTTCTGACCGGCCTCAAGAAAGGGGATGTCCTGTTTATCGATGAGATCCACCGCATGCCGCCCGCTGTCGAAGAGTACCTCTATTCTGCCATGGAAGATTTCCGCATCGACATCATGCTTGACAGCGGTCCATCCGCCAGGGCCGTTCAGCTCCGCATCGAACCCTTCACGCTGGTCGGGGCGACAACCCGGTCAGGGCTGCTCACGTCGCCGCTGCGGGCAAGGTTCGGGATCAACAGCAGGTTCGATTACTACGACCCGGAGCTTCTCGAAAGAATTGTCAGCAGGGCATCGGGTATCCTCGGGATCGGGATCGACCGTGAAGCTGCCGCCGAGATTGCCGGCCGTTCGAGGGGGACGCCCCGTATCGCCAACAGGCTGCTCAGGCGGGCGAGGGATTTTGCACAGGTCGAGGGCAGGCAGGCGATCACGAGGGCTGTTGCCCTGAAAACGCTCGAATGCCTTGAAATCGACGAGGAAGGGTTCGACGACATGGACAAGAAAATCATGGAAACCATCGTCGAAAAATTCAGCGGAGGCCCTGTCGGGGTTGCCTCGCTTGCCGTTTCCGTCGGCGAAGAGCAGGATACCATCGAAGAGGTTTACGAACCGTACCTCATACAGGCGGGCTACCTTGTGAGGACACCCAGGGGAAGGGTCGCCACCCAGCGGGCTTTCAAACGTTTCGGGAGCGGAAGCGCGCCTGCAAAAGAACTGAACCTCTTCGATGAGCCGCCAATCCAGTGACCCCGCGCTGCCGCGTTACCTGTGTTCACCTGCCTGCCGGGTTGCCCGGGCTTTTCTGGTCTGTCTTGTGCTTCTTCTGCCGGCATCTGCATCGACGGTTGCCCTTGCCGCCGCCGGCGCCGACGCTCCGGCTGCTGGAGAGGCTTTCACGGACAGGTTTATCTCCGCATCCTTCGAGAATGTCAAGGGGCATTACCGCAAGGCGGCTGAGAGCTTCCTGAAGCTGCTGGTGGAGCAGCCCTCGAACGCAGCGGCGCATTACGCCCTTTCAAAAGCCTATCTCGGCCTGGGAGTGGTCGATTCGGCGAGGACCCATGCGGAAAAATGCGTCCAGTTCGATCCTTCGAACAAATACTATGTGGCATATCTCGCCGTTCTTTCACACCGGATGAATGATTTCGCAAGGGCCGCGATTCTCTTCCGCCAGCTTGCCGATATCGAGCCCGGCAGTACGGAAGCTCTTGCGATGCTCGCCCTCGAATACCTTTCCGCCACCGATGCGGAAAAGGCGCTCGGAGTATTCCTGGAAATACTCGCCATCGATCCGAAAAATGAACCGGCAAGGGCCCAGGTCCTGCTCATGCAGATCCAGCTCGCTCATTACCAGGATGCCATCGTTACACTCAAGGAGTTCATCGGGAAGGGTGAAAACCAGGAGAAACTGCTTCTCACGCTGGGAGAGCTTTACACCCAGACAAAACAGTACGAACAGGCATATTCGACCCTCGACACCGTAGTGCGGGAGCATCCCGTTTTTTTATCCGCATGGTTTTCGCTGTTCGACGTTTCGGTACAGACCGGGAACATGGAACGGTTTTCGAAAGACCTGGAACGTTTTTATACAAGGAGAGAGATTTCCCGGAAACAAAAGATCGATCTTACGAATATCGTGCTTGTCCGTTCTTTCAAGGATTCCACATACGTTTCCCCAGCCGCAGTCATGATCTCCGCTCTGATCAGACATTATCCCCGGAGCGGACAGACATGGCTGATCAGCGGCCGGGCTGAAATTCAGAAGAAGCATCCCTTCGAAGCGGAAGTTTTCCTGCGCAAAGCGCTTCAGCTCGACAAGGCCGACGTCGATATTCGCGAAGAGCTTGTCACTTCGCTGATGATGCAGAAAAAATACAGGGAGGCCCGTAAAGCGCTTTCCGAAGCGATGAGTTACCTGCCGTCGAAAAGGCGGAGGCTTTCGGTGATGGAAGGGGAGCTGCTGTACCGATCGGGGGAGCTTCGGAAATCGGCCGTGCTGCTTGAGAAAGCGCTTCGCTGGCATGAGGTCCGCAAGGAGAAATGGCTCTTCATGCAGGCGGCGGGAACGCTTGCATTCTGTTACGACCAGCTCGGGCTGCCGGACAGGAGCATAAGCCTTTACGAAAGGATCCTTGAAGTCGATCCGGGAAATGCCCTC
This sequence comes from Chlorobiaceae bacterium, assembly GCA_013334565.1. Taxonomy (GTDB): domain Bacteria; phylum Bacteroidota; class Chlorobiia; order Chlorobiales; family Chlorobiaceae; genus Chlorobium. The sequence continues at coordinate 26,983 of JAAXXI010000028.1, read as the reverse complement.
ATGATGAACAACCTGGCGTACATTCTTGCGCTCGAAGGCAAGAAGCTCGAAATGGCGAAAGAGCTGGCGATGAAGGCTACGGCCGCTGAACCGGCCAATGCCGGGTTCCTCGATACGCTCGGCTGGGCCTGTTTCAGGCTCGGTGAGTTCGCGAAAGCGAAGGAATTCCTCGAGAAGGCTGCCGGCTTTTCCCCCGACGAACCTGAAATCCTCGAGCATCTGTCGAAAACGTATGAAAAGCTGGGCGATACGGAAAAAGCGAAAGATTTGATGGACAGGATCGCGAAGCTGAAGGGAGGGTAGGGTCCGGGGAAATCAGGACTGAGTGCTGAGTGCTGAGGACTTAGGGTGGAAAGTGGGAAGTGGGAAGCCCCGGAGGGGCGGCATATCGGTAGCCAGGGGTGCCAACCCCAGGAAGGAGGAACAAAATCAATTGGGTTTCAGCCCTGTAAGGGCGGCATATCGGGAAGTACGGAGGACTGTAAAAAAAAAGGCCGCCTTTTTCGAGGCGGCCTTTCCTTTTAAAGCTATCAGCGTTACTTCAGTTCATCGAAGGTACGGGCTGCAAGGTATTCGTAGTGTGCCCAGCGAGCGTCCACCTCTTTCTGGATCGCCTTGAAGTATTCTTCTGCGAGTGCCGGATGGCTCTTTTTCAGCATCCTGAAGCGGTTTTCCATGTTCAGGAACTGCGCGATCGGGATTTTCGGCTTCTTCGAGTCGAGGATGAGCGGGTTCTTGCCCTCCTTCAGCCTTTCCGGGTTGTAGCGGTAAAGGATCCAGTGCCCGGAATCGACCGCAGCCTTCTGGTTCTCGAGCGCGTTCGACATGTTGATGCCGTGGGCGATGCAGTGCGAATAGGCGATGATGATCGAAGGGCCGTTATAGGCTTCAGCTTCGAGGAAGGCTTTCAGCGTCTGTTCGTCGCGCGCGCCGAATGCCACCGAGGCGACATAGGCGTTGCCGTAGCTCATGGAGATCATGCCGAGGTCCTTTTTCGTAGCCGTCCTTCCGGCCATGGCGAATTTCGCGACAGCTGCTTTCGGTGTGGCTTTCGATGCCTGTCCGCCGGTGTTGGAATACACTTCGGTATCGAGCACGAGCAGGTTGACGTTCTTGTCGCTTGCGGTGACGTGGTCGACGCCGCCGTAGCCGATATCATATGCCCATCCGTCTCCGCCGACGCCCCAGACGCTCTTTTTGACGAGCATGTCGGCAATCGAGAGAAGGTTGCGCGCATCGGGAGTGTCGAGCTGAACCAGCTTGTCCTTCAGGATGGCGATGCGTTTACGCTGTTCGAAGATTTCCGGCTCCGTAGTTTCGCCGGCTTCGAGGATTTCGGTTGTGAGCGTGTCGCTGATCTCGGCGGACATCTTTTTCAGAAGCTCACGAGCGAATTCCCGCTGCTTGTCGATCGAGGCCCTGAACCCGAATGCGAATTCGGCGGTGTCCTCGAAGAGCGAGTTCGACCATGTCGGTCCGCGCCCGTCGCAATTGGTGGTGTAGGGCGTCGTCGGCAGGTTGCCACCGTAGATGGATGAACAGCCGGTCGCGTTGCCGATGACGAGGCGGTCGCCGAAGAGCTGGGTGAGCATCTTGATGTAAGGCGTTTCGCCGCAGCCAGAGCATGCGCCGGAGAATTCAAACAGCGGGACCTGGAGCTGCTGTTCCTTGATCAGCCTGGTGTTGATTTTCGTGCGGTCGAAGTCCGGAATGTTCAGGAAGAAGTTCCAGTTGTCTTTCTCGGTCTCGCGCAGCGGGCTCTGCAGGCTCATGTTCAGTGCCTTCCGTTCCGGGTTGGCTTTGTCCCTCGACGGGCAGACATGGGCGCAGATTTCACATCCTGTGCAGTCTTCCGGTGCGATCTGGATGGTGTATCTCATACCTTCCCAGCTGCTTCCCTTCGCCGCCATGGATTTGAAGGTGTGAGGAGCGTTGCTGAGACAGTTCGCGTCGTAAACTTTCGCGCGGATCGTTGCGTGCGGGCAGACCAGGGTGCATTTTGCGCACTGGATGCAGAGGTCCGGTTCCCAGACGGGGATGTTTTCCGCCAGGTTCCGTTTCTCGAATTTTGCGGTGCCGGTCGGGTAGGTGCCGTCGGCCGGAAAATCGCTGACCGGGATGTCGTCGCCTTCGCCTGCGATAACTTTCGCAAGGACGTTGCAGACAAAATCCGAAGCTTCGCCGACAATGCAGGCGCGCATCTCCTTTTTGCTGTTCGCGACTGCGCCGAGGGTGACCTGATGCAGGTTCGAAAGGGTGTTGTCGACAGCCTGGATATTCTGGTTGACGACTTCGTCGCCTTTTTTGCCGTATGTTTCCCTGATCGACTGCTTGATCTTGTCGATAGCCTCTTCACGCGGCAGGACGCCGGAGATGGCGAAGAAGCAGGCCTGCATGATCGTGTTGATGCGCTGGCCCATGCCGCTGCTCTGTGCGACTTTCAGCGCGTCGATGCAGTAGAGTTTAGCTTCCTTTGCAAGCAGGTGTTCCTGGACGTTCCTCGGGAGCTTTTTCCAGAGCTCTTCGGGCGCGTAATGCGAGTTCAGGAGCAGAGTGCCGCCTTTCTTGAGGTTCTTGACCAGGTCGATCATCTCGAGGAAGGTCCAGTGGTGGCATCCGATGAACTGCGCCTCGGTGATGAGATAGGTCGAACGGATCTGGCGCGGCCCGAAACGAAGGTGCGAAGTCGTGATCGAGCCCGCCTTTTTCGAGTCGTACACGAAGTAGCCCTGTGCATAGTTGTCGGTGTTTTCGCCGATGATCTTGATGGTGTTCTTGTTCGCACCGACGGTCCCGTCCGATCCGAGGCCGTAGAAGAGGGCGCGGAAGATTTCGTCCGGTTCGATGGAGAACTTGTGATCGTAGGCGAGGCTGGTGCCGGTCACGTCGTCGTTGATGCCGATGGTGAAGTGGTTTTTCGGCTTCTCGGCCGCCATGTTCTCGAAAATGCCTTTGACCATCGCCGGGGTGAACTCTTTCGAGGAGAGTCCGTACCTGCCGCCGGTAATGTTCGGCATAGCCTTGATGAGCCCGGTCTGGAACCCTTCGAGAAGGGCGTTGACCGTATCGAGGTAAAGCGGTTCGCCTGCACTTCCCGGCTCCTTGATCCTGTCGAGCACGGAAACCGACTTGACGGTTTTCGGGAAAGCTTCGACGAAACGGGTGATATCGAAGGGACGGAAAAGGCGCGCGTTGATGACGCCGACTTTCTCTCCCTGTTTATTGAGGTATTCGACGGTTTCGCGGACGGTTTCGACGCCTGAGCCCATCAGGACGATCACGCGTTCCGCATCGGGTGCGCCGTAGTACTGGTAGAGTTTGTAGTGGCGGCCGGTGAGCTCGCCGAATTTTTCCATGACCTTCTCGGTGATTTCCGGGCAGGCGTTGTAGTAGCTGTTGACGGTCTCCCTTCCCTGGAAATAGACATCCGGGTTCTGGGACGTTCCGCGCAGGACCGGTGCATCAGGGGTCATTCGGCGACTGCGATGGGCGATGACCAGCTCGTCGGTGACCAGCTGCCTGATGATCTCGTCGGGAATGACCTCGATCTTTGAAACTTCATGCGATGTCCTGAACCCGTCGAAGAAATGGAGGAACGGTATCCTCGATTCGAGGGTCGCCGCAGCTGTAATCAGTGCCATGTCCATGACTTCCTGGACCGATGCCGAAGCGAGCAGAGCGAAGCCTGTGCCGCGGACCGACATGACGTCGCCGTGGTCGCCGAAAATCGAAAGGGCCTGGCATGCAATCGAACGGGCCGAAACATGGATGACGCAGGGGCTGAGCTCCCCGGCGATCTTGTACATGTTCGGGATCATGAGCAGCAGTCCCTGAGCGGCGGTGAACGTCGTGGTGAGCGCTCCCGTCTGAAGCGAACCGTGAACCGCTGCTGCCGCACCGGCCTCGCTCTGCAGTTCATCCACTTTCGGTACGGTGCCCCAGATGTTTTTCTTTCCTACCGCGGCCCAGGCGTCGGAGTACTCGCCCATGGGCGATGCCGGCGTGATGGGGTAGATACAGATGACCTCGCTGGTTCTATAAGAGACATGAGCTAGGGCCTCATTTCCTTCCATTGTCTTGTACGTCGTACGGCTCATATTCGCTAGTCGCTGGATTTGTATTGATTGAAAAAAGGTCGGTGCCAGGCACTGAAAATGATAAAACCGCGAAGCGGTCTCAATAGTTACTTCGCAGAAATATTATTTTGCTGGAGCGATTCGAAAGATATTAAAAAAATCGGTTTTTGATAAATGTTAATTAAATTCGGCTTTTCGGACGGGATTGTTCCCGCATAAGTCAACTGTCTTGTTCATGATACGGGAAAAGAGCGAAATAACCGGTGAAGGGAGCGAACATATCGTTTACGGAAGGAATGCCGTTCTCGAACTGCTGCAGAACAAACCTGAAAGCGTCGAGAAGATCTATTTCCAGTTCAATACTTCCCATCCGAAGCTCAAGGAGATCGTCATCACCGCCAGGCGCCAGCGGATAGCCAGCGGCAAAGCGCGCCTCGAAAAACTTTCGCAGATCGCCGGGACCGCCAAGCATCAGGGCGTATGCGCCATCATCAGCCCGGTTACCTACTACCAGCTCGAGGAGGTGCTCTCGGCCCCAAGGAACAGTTCCCCGCTCATTGTCGTGCTGCCGGGCCTTGACGACCCCCACAATATCGGGGCCATCATCAGGACCGCCGAAGCCGTGGCCGCCGACGCGGTCGTGCTGGTCGAAGGCCGGGGAGCACCGCTCGGCGCGGTCGTCCACAAAGCATCGGCCGGCGCCCTGTCCCACATGAGGATAAGCAAGGTGAAGAGCCTTGTCCGTGCGCTCGAATTTCTCCGTGAACACGGTATCCGGGTCGTTGCCGCCGATATGGAGGCCGAGGAGAACTATACCGACATCGATATGAAAAAGCCGACGGCGATCCTGCTCGGCAAGGAAGGGAGCGGCCTTGGGCCCGAAGTGCTCGACTGTTGCGACCATGTGGTGAGGATTCCCATGGCAGGCTGCGTCGAATCCCTGAACGTCAGCGTGACGGCAGGTGTCCTGCTCTACGAGGCCATGCGCCAGCGGCTTTCCTGAACTTACCTCCAGAGCTTCTCTTTTCCCCGATTCTTCCCGTTCCGGGTTTCACCCCTCGAAAAAAAATATTACCTTGTTTGTCGCAAAGCGGCCGCGGGCGCGCCATCTCCATCAACCTACATTTTATCAGCCATGCTTATTCCCGAAGATCTCCGCTATACCAAGGACCATGAATGGATCAAGCTGCTCGACGACGGCATCAGCGCCCTTGTCGGTATCACCGATTTTGCCCAGCACGAGCTCGGCGATATCGTGTTCGTGGAGCTCAAGCCCGCCGGTACGAAAGTGAAGGAGCATGAAGTGTTCGGTACCGTCGAAGCGGTGAAAACCGTGGCCGATCTGTTCGCTCCGGCGGCAGGGGAGATCATTGAACTGAACCCCGCTCTTGACAACGCGGAAACAGTCAACCAGGACCCCTACACCAATGGCTGGCTCGTGAAGATGAAAATCGACAACCCGGCATCGCTGGCTTCGCTGCTTGACGCTGCCGCATACCGCCAGCTTACCGGCGAATGAACAGTATTTACCATACAACCACAACATTCTGACCTGCAATGCCATTCATTGTCAATACCGCGGATGAAAGAGATGAGATGCTCAAAGCCATAGGCGCAGCTTCTTTCGAAGATCTTCTCACGGATGTTCCGGCGGAGGTTCGCCTGAAAAAGCCCCTCGATCTCAACCTGCCGCTCGATGAACCGAGGGTGCGTAAGCTCCTCGAAGGCATGGCCTCATCAAATGGCAGCACCGCCGATCATGTGAGTTTCCTCGGTGCCGGGGCATACGATCACTTCATCCCGGCAGCGGTCGGCACCATCACTTCGCGCAGCGAGTTCTACACGGCTTACACCCCATACCAGGCCGAAGTGTCACAGGGAACCCTGCAGGCAATCTACGAATACCAGAGCCTCATCTGTCGCCTCTACGGCATGGATGTCGCCAATGCGTCGATGTACGACGGTGCGACGGCGCTTGCCGAAGCTGTCCTCATGGCCATGAACACGACCGGCAGACATCAGGTGGTGATTGCAGGAAAGCTTCATCCGAACTGCATCTCCGTGCTGAAAACCTATCTCGAAGCTGCCGGACAGGAGGCGATTGTCCAGAATGCGCTCGAAGACGGTATCGGCAGCATTTCTTCGCTCAGGGAACTGGTGGGCCAGAGCACAGCCGCGGTGGTGGTCCAGCAACCGAACTTCTACGGCTGCCTTGAAGATGTGGCGCAGATCGGTTCGATCGCCCATGAAAAAGGTGCGCTCTTCGTCGTTTCAGCAGATCCTCTCTCTCTCGGGGTCCTTGCCGCTCCGGGAAGTTACGGCGCCGATATCGCGGTAGGCGAGGGACAGCCCCTCGGTACCCCGCAGAGTTTCGGAGGCCCCTATCTCGGCATTTTCGCCGTGAAAAAAGATTTTGTCCGGAAAATACCCGGACGTCTTGTCGGCATGACGAAAGACCGTGACGGAAAAGATGGTTTTATCCTTACCCTCCAGACAAGGGAACAGCATATCAGGCGCGAAAAGGCGACGTCCAACATCTGCAGCAACGAAGCCTTGAACGCGCTCGCGGCAGCGGTTTATCTCTCTCTGCTCGGCAGGGAAGGGCTTCGGGAGGTCGCTTCGCAATCGGCGCAGAAAGCAGCATACCTTTCCGGGAAAATAACCGCCATCCCCGGTTTCTCGCTGAAATTCAGCAAGCCGTTTTTCAGGGAGTTCGTCCTGGAGACTCCGATTCCTGCCGCCGAGGTGATCGGGAGCATGCTGGAAAAGAAGGTTTTCGCCGGGTACGATCTTTCGCCGCACGGCGAAAACGGATTACTTGTGGCCGTTACCGAAAAACGCACGAAAGAGGAACTGGATGCGTTTGCCGCATCCCTCGCCGCTCTATCATAACTGTTTGATTTTTCAGGGGATGTAGTCCCGGAGAAAAGAAAAGGTCCCCTTCTTTCTTTCGCATTCGTGCAAAGGAGAGAAGGGGATCTGATTTTCAGATGAGGCCGAGGGCTGCGAGCTCGATGTCGATGGCCGCTTTGCTTTCCGGCGCGATGGGCACCAGGGGAAGGCGGTAGACCTCCCTGACCATTCTCATTCTGGCAAGTGCGTACTTGACGGGACCAGGGTTGCTTTCAATGAAATTGAGCCTGAAGAGTTTCCTGAGCGAGCTGTTTATCGAACGGGCGGTTTCGAGATTTCCGTTCCTGAGAGCATCGACGAGCAGCTTGACCTTCGAGGGCACCTGGTTCGCCGCGACGGAGATGACCCCGTCGCCGCCCATCGCCATGAATGGCAGGATCAGCGAATCCTCTCCGGTCAGGACCGAGAAGTGCGCAGGGCGTTCTTCGATCAGCTCGACGATCTGTGCTATGTTTTCCGTCGCCTCCTTGACCGCCGCGATGTTGCCGAAATCCCTGGCGAGCCTGAGGATGGTCGAAGCGGCAACGTTGCAGCCGGTCCTGCCGGGGACGTTGTAGATGATGATCGGCACGGAAACAGCTTCGGCTATATGCCTGTAGTGCTGGTAGATCCCTTCCTGTGAAGGCTTGTTGTAATATGGCGCGACGGAAAGGATTGCCGCGGCGCCTGCTTTTTCGGCATTCACGGCAAGCTCCACAGCTTCGCCCGTGGCGTTCGTTCCTGCGCCCGCTGCGACCATGATGTCATTCCCGGCCTCTTCTTTGACGATGCGGATAATTTCTGTCTGCTCCCTGCCGGTGAGGGTCGGTGACTCACCCGTGGTACCGCATGGAATGATGATATCGGTTCCTGCCTCGATGTGGAAATGCACCAGTTTCCTCAAGGCATCAGTATCGATCGTGCGGTCCTCGTTGAACGGGGTTACCAGCGCTACGGCCGATCCTGATAGTAATCGTGTGGACATGTTGTTGTAAGAGTTAAACGGTATTCACTGAAGCGATTTTCACTTAAGGTATCAATAATAAGGCAAACTTTCCGATTTTTTAAAGGACAGCGTTGCGTTATTTGCTAAGAAACCCGATCATTCAAGTTGTTTGGATTTTCCTTGACTCCGTAAGCCTTGCATGCAGACTTCCCAGGACAATCAATCGAGGAGCACTGAACTGATTTTTACTTGCCAAGCAGCTCGGAGGCGAGGTTCAGCGAAGCGGGGGTTATCTGTCGTCCGCTGATGAGACCGGCAATGGCCTGCACGCGGCTTTCCGGGTCGAGAACCGTCACGTCCGTCTCGGTCCGGCCCTCTTTAACGGATTTCTGCACCGAAAGATGCAGGTCGCCCATGGCTGCTATCTGGGGCAGGTGGGTGATTGCGATGATCTGGTGGAGTTCCGAGAGCTTTTTCAGGCTTTTTCCCACGGCTTCGGCGATACGGCCGCTGATGCCGGTGTCGATTTCGTCGAAAATGAGGATGGGAAGCCGGGCCGACGCGGCAAGGGCGCTTTTCATGGCCAGCATCACCCTTGAAATTTCACCTCCGGATGCCACCTTCACCAGGGGTTTAGGCTTTTCGCCGGGATTGGCCGAAATGAGGAACTCGACCTTGTCGTAACCGGTGTCAAATGCGGCGAAGTTTTTTCCGTCGATGCAGATGTCGCCCTCCGGCCTTTCTTCGTGTGTGATGCTGATGATGAAAGAGGCATCGGGAATGCCGAGTTCCGAAAGATGGTGCAGAATCGACTGTTCGAGCCTCACGGCAGCTTCGCTGCGTTTGCGGTAGAGGGTTTCGGCTTTCTGGGAAAGCTCCGCTTTCCGCTCAAGAATCTCCTGCCCGAGTTCTGAAAGCTGTTCTTCAAGGTTTCCTTCGATGCCAAGTTTCTCTTCGAGCTCTTTTTTCAGCGCGATGAGGCCTGAATGGGGCCGCGCGAATTTCTTGCAGGCGCGCTGCAGCTGGAGCTGCCGTTCCCGAAGTTCTTCAAGCCGGGACGCATTGAAATCGATGTCGGAAACATACGTTCGGCTGAAACGGTAGAGCTCGTCCACGACGCTTTTCGCGTTCATGATTTCCTCGATGTATGGCTCGAAACGCCTGTCGATGGCGGCAAGTTTTTCCAGGGTATGGAGCGCGGCTCCAATGCCGGAGTAAGCAGCGGATTCACCTTCGTACAACTGTTCGCCAAGCGTGCTTCCAAGGCTGAAGAGGTCTTCCGCGTTTTCCAGCAGGGTGATCTCTTCCACGATGCGTTCTTCTTCACCTTCAGCGGGATCGAGCGCCGAGAGCTCGGCAAGCTGGTGCTCGAGCATCCCTTTTCTTTCAAGCATTTCCCTGGATTCTTTTTCGAGGGATCTCAGCTGCTGCCGCTGGGACTGGAGCTGAGCGCGAGCCGTGCGGAAGGCCGATGCCTCGTCTGCCGTGCCTGCGAATTCGTCGAGCATCCCTTCATGCGTATCCGGGTGGAGGAGCATCTGGTGTTCATGCTGGCCGTGCAAGTCGATGAGCTGCTCGCCAAGCTGTTTCAGCAGCGATGCCGTGCAGGGTGTGTCGTTGACGAAGCAGCGGGATTGGCCCGTAGCGGAAATTTCCCGACGGATGATGAGTTCCGGACCGGTCTCGATGTCGGCGGAGCTGAGAAGAGGTGCTATTTTATCTGACGGGGTGTCCTTCAGGACCGCTTCGACAACGGCTTTTCCGGTTTCGGCCCGGACCAGGTCGATGCTGGCGCGTTCGCCGAGGATCTGTCCGAGAGCTCCGAGAAGGATCGATTTTCCCGCGCCGGTCTCTCCGGTGATGATGGTGAGGCCGGGCTTGAATTCCAGCGAAAGCTCACGGATCAGTGCGAAGTTTCTGATATAGAGGCTGAAAAGCATTGGCGCGTTTGCTTGTGTGCGCTTTTAGCGGAAAAAAGCAAGTCGTCGGATAACATGCCGCGTGATCGCTGCCGACGGTAGAAAAAGCTTGAAAAGGGTACTGGATGGGAAAGATGCCCGCGATCGTCAGGACTTACCCTTCCCGGACGTTTCATCGGAAGATTTTTTGAATTCATCCTCCATTTCGTTCTGGGCTTTCTTGAACTCTTTCATGCCCTTGCCGAGGCCTTTGGCAAGTTCCGGCAACTTGTTCGCACCGAACAGCAGGAGTATGGCCAGAAAAATAAGGAGAATTTCACCGCCGCCTAAACCGAACATCGATAGCCCTCCGGGTTGTTGAAATAAAATTCGCTTGATCTATTTCCGGGCATTTCACGACAGGAGAAGTGCCCTTCAATCTATATAAGGAATACGAACTGCTTAACCAATACTTTCCGGGAAAAAAGAGCCCCCTCAGAGTCTGGCCAGGACCGTTTCACCGGCGCGGGTTTTCTGGCCTTCCCGGACGGCCGGGGCCGCCTGGGGGGGAAGGATGATATCCACACGAGAACCGAACCTGATCATGCCGAAACGGCTTCCGGTTTTCACCCTCTGACCCTCTTCGAGCCTGCAGACGATCCTCCGGGCAAGGAAGCCGGAGACCTGTGAAAAAAGGACCTTTGCCCTGCCGTTGTCGATACCGATATCCATTTTTTCGTTGCTTTCGAGGCTCCGCTTGTCGAAAGCCATGAGGAATTTGCCCGGATGGTAACGAAGCACCGTCACCCTGCCGCTGAGCGGTATGCGGTTGACGTGCACATTGAACGGCGACATGAAGATACTGACCAGCGTCGAGCCGTCGCCCGTATAGCTGCTGTCACAAGGCCTGACGAGGATGACCCTGCCGTCCGCGGGTGCCAGGATATGGCCATCACCTTCCGGGGTGCTTCGTTCGGGGTCCCTGAAAAACCAGAACGTGAACGCGAGCATCAATGTGCTCAGAAGCATCATAACCATTTTCGGGCCGTCGGGGAATAGCATGGAAAATCCGTCGAGCAGCAGGCAGACGAGGAATACCTTCCTGATGCTTCCGTAACCATAGGGTGTGATCATGTCGTTGAACGGGGTCTGATTTTTTATGACACGCGCCGTAATTATAAATATTTATCTTTTACATGAAAAACCTTCGGAATTTTTTTTGTTTCCACCGTGGCTTGCCGCCTTGCGGAAAGCTTTCCGGATCCTGTTATCGAACCGCATGAACCAGCTTGAAAAAAAGTTTCTCGGCCAGCTGAAAACGAGAAAACTTGTTGCCAGGGGGGACAATGTCCTGGCGGCCGTTTCCGGTGGCCCGGATTCCATCGCGATGCTGCTGCTGCTCCATGCGGTCAAGCCTGCGTTCCATTTCGAGCTTGCCGCCGCCCACTGCAATTTCAGCCTTCGCGGCCGGGAAAGCGACGATGACGAACGATTTGTCACGGAGTTCTGCAGCTCTCTTGACGTCCCATGTTCCACCGTCCGTTTCGATACCGGGCTGGCCGCTGCAGAAATGAAAAAATCGATCGAAGAGTCGGCAAGGATCCTCCGGTACCGTTATTTTGAATCCCTTGCCGCGCAGAAAGGCTTTACACGCATAGCGACCGGTCATCATGTCAGCGACAACGCCGAAACCTTGCTCTTCAACCTCTTCAGGGGAGTTTCACTGCCGGGCCTTGTGGGCATCAGGGAGCATAACGGCAGGATCATCAGGCCGATGCTGCTCTTCCATAAGGAGGATATCCGGTCCTACCTCAGGGAGAAAGGAGTCGATGCCCGTGAAGACAGCAGCAACGCTCTTGACGAATATGACAGGAACTTTATCCGTAACAGGGTGATCCCTCTGATCGAGGAGCGCTTTGCAAGCAAGCTGCTTCCTTCGCTCAGCAGGCTTTCCGTTCAGGCCGGCGAGCTCGAGGAGTTCCTCGAACTCCATTTCGAAGAGCTTGCACGGAGGGAACCCGGGCTCGTGCTCCAGGACAACCAGTTGGAGGTGCCGGCCCTGAAAAAGCTTACCGTTTTCGAGCAGAAAGAGATATTCAAGAGGGCCCTGAGGGAGCTTGGGGCCCCGGTCGATGCCCAGACCCTTCAGAAGCTGGCCGCGCTCCTGCAGTCAAGTTCAGGAAAAACGGCCCTCGCCGGCCGGAAGCTGTCGGTGCGATGGAAGGGAGGCAGGCTGCATTTCACGATGGATAAAACCTGACCGGTTTTTTCCGGCTTATTTTCCGGTCATACGGTTCCGGGCGGCCTGCCTGAAAAGCTCGATGGGAATATCCGCTTTGATGATCACCGACTCGAGGTTCTGCTGGACCTTGATCCTTCCGAGCAGCTGCTTTATTTCCGAGCTCGACCTGTTACCCGAAAGCCCTGAAAGCTGGATGGCCCCCCAGACGAAGGTGGATGCGAAGAATGCCGCCTTGCGGGTGGGATAGATCCATTCGCTTTCCCCTTCTATGCCGTTGTTCAGCCTGAGCGAGAGCGCGAGGTGTTCCAGGCTGTTGACGTTCCCTGCGGAGTTGACGTCGCTGTTTGCCGAGGTCAGGCTTTTAAGCGCTCCGGCGGTCCACACCGCGGAAGGCAGGGCGAACCACAGGTGCGATTTGTAGACGGCCTTGTCGATCATTGCCGTCGTCAGGGAGTCACGGCTGTAGAAACTGCCTGACGGCACGAGAAAACCTTCGAGCATTTTCCTGCTGCTCGAGAAGACGATTTTCCTGGGCCCGAGGGAGGCGAGCCAGAGATCCGGTCCGAGCTCGAAACACGTTGAACTGCCGATTTTTTCCACCGACCTGCTGTTTTTCCTCAGGAACTGGTCGGGGAGCTTTTTCTGGAAAGGCCCCCAGGCGACGCCAATGAAGTTCTGCTCCTTGTAGCCGGTCCGCCTGAAACTCAGCAGCAGCGTATCGACGTCCTCCGCGGGATTGAAGGATGCTGCTTTCATAAGGCTGTCGAGACGGCCTTGTGTCTTGAAGAGGGGTGCTTTTTTCAGGGAGTCCGGGATCACTTCCTTCCACAGCCTGCTTTCCCTGATATCCTTGATCCCTAAGTAGATAAGCGCATCCGATTTGCCGGGCAGGTTGCCGATGACGGCTTTCAGCTCCCCGTTCAGCGGCTCGGGCTGCATTTTCGGCTTTGACCAGTTCACCCAGAGGACGATGCAGAGGAACCCGATGAACCCGATGAGGCTGATCGAAATGAGCAGTCCGGGTCCTTTCCTGAAGGAACGTTTCTGCGGTACTGCTTCCTGTCCGGTACTGCTCTCCATATCCATCGGCGGTTACGAGTTGTTTTTTATGGCTTCCCTTGCGAGGGCATCGCAGCGGTTGTTGTATGGGTTGTCGCTGTGGCCTTTCACTTTGTGGAAAGTTACATCATGGATCGTTAGCAACTTCAGGATTTTTTTCCAGAGGTCGACATTTTCCACGTTTTTCCTGGCCGCCGTTTTCCAGTTGTTCATGGTCCAGCGTTTCAGCCAGCCCTCGTTGATCGCATTGACAAGGTAGCTCGAATCGCTGTAAAGTTTTACCCGGCAGGGTTCCTTCAGGGCTTCAAGCGCTTCTATGGCAGCGCCGAGCTCCATGCGGTTGTTGGTGGTGGCAGGGCAGAAGCCGGAAATCTCCTTCGCCGACTGACCGTACATAAGGATCGCGCCCCATCCGCCTTTTCCGGGATTGCCGCTGCAGGCACCGTCGGTATAGATGATGATGTTCTTTTTTTCCATCGAAAAAAAAGGCCCAACCTTCACGATTGAGCCCTTATGCGGGATATTGATTCGGTTTCGGCCTCTTGTCGGCAGAATTTACCTGGTGATCTTCGCCAGTTCGGCAGTGCCGGTTTTGGCAATGATCTTCATTGCTTTTGCGGAAAGCTTCACTTTCACGAACCTTTTTTCTTCTTCGATCCAGATTCTCTTGGTATGGAGGTTCGGCTCGAAACGGGTCCTTACATGGTTGTTCGCATGGGATACCGAATTGCCGTACTTTGGCCTTTTGCCGGTCAGTACACAAACTTTGGACATGGTGCAATCAATTGGTGTTGAAAAAATCGAACCGGAATATAACAATAGTTTTGTAATCCGGAAACTCCCGTGCAGCTCAATTTATTTGTTCCGGATCCCTGTCGCCCGGTCTGGTCCCGATTCATCGGGAATCAGTCTTACTTGCTCCCGTGCTTTCCCTTGCTTCTCAAGCCAATACATGGAGATACTCTCTATATTTACGGACGAATGCCGACGGCGCAGACCATCATGGACAGGACGTAGAGCAGGGTGCCGAAGGAGTTGTACCAGATAGCCTTTTCCTTCGGGTCGGCTATCAGGATTTTCTGCATGGGAAGCTGCGCCAGAAGGAGCAGTATGGCAAGGCCAATGGTAACCGGAGGCGCCGATTTCATGAAAAGGATGGCGATAGCCGCGACCTGGGCGAGGTCCATGATGACCGAGGCGAGTATGGCGGCTTTTTTCTCTCCGAGCTGCACAGGAATCGATGCTACCTGGCGGATATGGTCGCCGACAATCGATTTGAAATCATTGAGCGTCATGATGCCGTGCGCACCGAGCGAAAAAATAATGGCAAGGGCAATGGTTTCCTGGGAGGGAACACCCTGGGTGATGGAAAAACTGCCCGTCAGCCAGGCGACACCTTCATAGGCAAGGCCGACGATCAGGTTGCCGAACCAGCCGTTCTTTTTAGCCCTGATCGGCGGGCCGGAGTATGCGTGGGACATGAGCACCCCGACAAAGGCGATCGCAACGACGTAGGGGTGGATGGAAAGGGCGACGAGGAAGCCGCTGATGATGAGGCCGAACGTGATGAGCCAGCTGGCCGACTTGGATATTTTGCCGGCGGGGATCGGGCGGTCCGGCTCGTTGATGGCATCGACCTCGCGATCGAAGTAGTCGTTCATGGTCTGCGACATGGCGCACATGAGCGGTCCGGCAAGGAGTACGCCCCTCAGGAGGATGGACCAGTTTGCCGCGACGTTTTCACCGGTTGAAACCACGCCGCATGCGAACGCCCACATCGGCGGGAACCAGGTCACCGGTTTCATGAGAGGGACGATTGCGGAAGGTTCGATCCTGAAGCCGGGCTTGTTGACGTTTTCCAGGGCCTGGTGCACCGCTTTCTGCCTGGCTTCGCTCATTCCCGTCTGGCGGATCCTGTCGCTGATGCTCTGCTGTAACTCGGGATTGAGCGAATTGCTTCCGTTCATTGGCGTATAGGTTACTGCGTCGGCTGAAAAACAAGAAAAACAGTATACGCGTTTTTTCTGGAATTTGGCAACATTTTAGTTCCCGGAGGCTTTGTACTTCTTTGCAATGTCAGCATTTACCTGCAGGATTTCGTTGAATTTTCTCTGTGCCCTGCCGGTTTCGAGCGCTTCCATCGACATGGTGAACCCGTCATCGACACACCCGGCCCTTCCGGAAACGTAACAGGCCATTGCCGACGTGTAGAGCGCTGCGTCGATATATGCCCGCGAAGCGCTTCCATCGAGGATTTTCCGGATGATCGTTGCGTTTTCGTGCTTGTCGCCCCCCCTGATTTCGGAGAGCGCATGCCGCTCCAGAGCGAAATGCTCCGGGTAGACCGTGTGGCGCATGACGTTGCCACCGAAGATTTCGATGACATGGGTGGGGCCGTTGAGGCTCGGTTCATCGAGGGGGATGCCCTCCTCGGTCATAGAATGGACGATCATGGCATGGCGGACGCCGGTCTGCTGAAGGACCTCGGCATAGAGCTCCATCAGGTCCATGTTGAACACGCCCACAAGCTGGCGTTTCGCCCGTGCGGGGTTGATCAGCGGTCCGAGGATGTTGAAGATGGTTCTGATGCCCAGTTCCTTGCGTACGGGGGCTACCCGTTTCATCGACGGATGGTAGAGCGGCGCGAACAGGAAGGCGAAACCCGTGCGGTCGAAAAGCTCCTTCATGGCCGGCATGGGCAGGTCTATGGTGAAGCCGAGAGCTTCGAGGACGTCGGCGCTTCCGCAACTGCTCGTGATCGAGCGGTTGCCGTGCTTGGCGACGGGTATCCCGGCGCTGTTCGCTATGATCGATGCTGTCGTTGAAATGTTATAGGTTCCGGCATGGTCCCCTCCGGTCCCGCAGGTATCGACGACGTTCGGATGGAGGTCGATGATCGATGCCCTTTCCATAAGGCTCCGGCAGGCCCCCACGGCTTCACTCGAGGTAATGCCGTTTTTCTGCTGGAGAGCCAGCAGCGCTGCGATGAACACGTCGGAGAACACCCCGTCCATGATCCTGTTCATGCAGAGCGCCATCTCTTCCTGGGTGAAATGGCCGCCATCGAGCAGTTTCTGGAGCAAATCCTTCTGCGGCATAAAAAAAATGGTTCGCAAATGAAGAGGAATATTTGTAAATGTAAATGATAAGAAGAAATGGTTGCATTTCAAGTGCCCCCCGTGAGCTGGGGCATCTTTTTTGTCAACCGGATCCCGGAGCTTGTGGATGGAGCAGGAAAAAACATTGAGGGAAGAGTCCAGGAGGAAAGTCCTGGAGAAAATGATGAGCATGTCGCTCGACGCTCTCATCGTCACCGACCTTGCGGTTGTCCGTTGGCTCTGCGGCTTCAGCGGATCGAATGCCCGCCTGCTGGTGACCCGGCAGAAAAACTGGCTTTTCACCGATTTCAGGTACCGGGAACAGGCCGCAAACGAGGTGCAGGCTGCAGAACCGGTCGTTTCCGATGCAGGTTTTTCCGCCGAACTCGCTTCGGGGCGCTATCACCTCGGCCATACCGTCGCGCTGCAGGCCGACAGCGTCACCTGGCACGAAGCAGCCAGGTACATCAGCATGCTCGAAGGCAAGCAGAGGGTCATTCCCGTCGATACCTTCTTTGACGAGTTCAGGATGCAGAAGAATGGCATCGAGCTCGAGAAGATGAGGAAAGCGGCCGACATCACCGAAAAAGTCCTCGAATCCGTGCTCCCGATGATTTCGCCTTCGGTTTCCGAGCTTGACATCGCGGCCGAAATATCCTACCTGCACAAGAAATTCGGCGCGGAAAAGGATGCTTTCGATCCGATTGTCGCCGGCGGCAGCCGTTCCTCCATGCCCCATGCGAGGCCAACGAATGAAAAGCTCGTTCCCGGCTCGTTCATCATACTCGATTTCGGTTGCGTTGCGGAGGGATATGCTTCGGACCAGACGAGGACCGTCGCGCTCGGCAGCATATCCGCCGAAGCCCGTGAGGTGTACCGCGTGGTGCAGGAAGCGCAGTCGCTCGGTGTCCGGTCGGCGCGGTGCGGCATGACCGGTTCTGAACTGGACGACCTTGTCCGGGAGTTTATCTCCGGAAAGGGGTATGGAGCCGAATTCGGCCACGGGCTGGGACATGGCGTCGGCCTGGAAGTGCACGAAGCGCCGCGCATAAGCAGGACCGGTACGCATCTCTTGCAGGATAACATGGTTTTCACCATCGAGCCCGGCATCTACCTGCCCGGCAAGTTCGGGGTGCGCATCGAGGATACGGTCGTGCTCGGGCCGGAAGGCGCGAAACCGCTGCAGCGTTTCCCCAAAGAGCTTCTCGTGCTGTAGAAATCATAACAAAGGTTCTCATGGGCAGTTATTGTATGGTGATAACGACGCTTCCCACGAGGGAGGATGCGGAAAACCTTGCGGAGGGGATTCTCGGCAACCGCCTTGCGGCCTGTGTGCAGATGACGGATATCAGGAGTTTTTTCCTCTGGGAAGGGACCCTGCAGCGGGAGGAAGAGGTCGCGCTGCATATCAAGACAACCGCCGCCCGTTACGGTGCGCTCGAATCCTACATCAGGGAGTACCACCCCTACGACGTCCCGGAAATCATCATGCTTCCCATTTCCGGCGGTCTTCCCGGTTACCTCGACTGGCTCGACACGACAACCGCACTTCCCGGACCGGCCGGAGAGTGACGGTTTACGGCCGGTGTGCCGGACGGTAGAAGCAAAGACCTGTGGTGGCGAGAGCTGCGAACGCGGCGCCTGCGATAAACGTGGCCTGCGGCCCGAAACTGTTCCACAATCCCCCCGCGATCAGGCTTGACAGGAGAAGGGCCCCGCCCGTCAGGAGATTGAAGATGCCGAACGCCGTTCCCCGAAGGTCAGGCGGCGCAGTATCCGCTACCAGTTTGGACAAAAGACCCTGCGTGAGCGCCATGTGCCCTCCCCATATCCCTGCTCCCGCAAGGGCGGCGACCGGGCTTCCGGCGTTAGCGAGCACGATGTCGGCGACGACCAGCAGCGCCGTTCCCGGCAACAGGAGCCGGCCTGGCTGCAGCCTGTCGGCCGCTTTGCCTGCAGGATAGGCGAAAAGCGAATAGGTGACGTTCATCACGATCAGGATGAGCGGCACCAGCCCCGGCGCCAGGCCGAGCTGCTGTGCGCGGAGCACGAGAAAGGCATCGCTGAAACGGGCAAGGGTAAGGATGGTGCCGAGCGTAACGACAAGCCAGTAGTGGAAGGGAAGGCGTCCGGCGTCGGAGAGCTTCAGGCGCTTACCGGAATCGGAAGCTTTTTCTGCGTGTTCAGGCTCCGGCACCCCGGCCATCAGCAGGAGGACGGAAAGGAATGCAGGGATGACTGCAATCCAGAGCACCGCCTTGATGTTTCCGGTAAAAAAGATCATGAATGCCATGGCGAGCAGGGGACCGGCAATTGCACCTGCCGAATCGAGCGACTGGCGGAGGCCATAAGCCCGGCCGCGCATATCTTCCAGGACAAGGTCCGCGACCAGCGCGTCTCTCGGCGCATCCCTGATTCCTTTGCCTATCCTGTCGGTAAACCGGGCGGCGAACACAAGTCCGATAGTATTGGCGACAGGGAATAGCGGCTTGATAAGCGCACTGAGGCCATAACCGAGAACGGCAAGCAATTTCCGCTTGCCGATATAGTCGCTGAAGGTGCCTGAAAAAACCTTGGTAATCGAAGCGGTTGCCTCGGCGACGCCTTCGAGCATGCCTATGGTCATCATCGAAGCTCCGAGCACGTTCCTCATGTAAACAGGCAGCAGACTGTGCACAAGCTCCGAGGAAACATCCATGAACATCGAGACGAATCCGAGCGCCCAGATGCTTCGGGGAAGTTTTCCGCCTGTTCCGGAATGGATTTCTCCCTTGTGCCTGCTCATTCCGACGACGATCTACGCCCGGATGAAAAGAGGCCTGAGCCCGGTCGTGAAGGACGTCATGACGAGCAGGGGATTTGCGTTGCGTTCCAGCGACCGTATGGCATCTTCGGTGATCGTCGAAATCCGCAGGAAGTCAGGTGTTGCGAAGTTTTTTGCGAACCGGTCTACCGATTCGGCGATGTCGGGGTTGTTCAGTATCCGGAACCGGGGATCGATCAGGCGGTGGTTCACGTCCTGGAAGAAGAGAAGCAGCGAGGCGAGGAAGAGGGTGAGTTCACTGCGCGAGAGGTTTTTCGCATGCTGTTCGCACATGGCGAGCGCTTCGTGGAACTTGCCGGGCATCAGGAGCCTGCGCAGGTAGTCGAGCGCCTGGTTCCGGATCGCGATTGTCGGTGTTTCTTCCCCCGAGCCGCCGCGGCTGTTGATGAGCTCCCAGGCCAGTCGGAGGTTGCCGCGGGAAAAATTCACGATAAAGCTCAGTTCGGGATCGACGATTTCCGTGCGGTGTTTTTCGAGCCACGCTCGGAGGTCGCCGGGTGAGATATGAGAGAACCAGAGGGCCTGGCAGCGAGAACGGATGGTGGGCAGCAGCAGTTCCGGCCTCGACGAGACCAGGATGAACACGATGTGGGGCGGGGCCTCTTCAAGCAGTTTGAGGAGCTTGTTCGCGGCCGATGGATGGAGCCTTTCCGCCTGGGAGATGATGAAAATTTTTCTGTCGCCGGTTTCAGGCATGAATGAGGCCTTGTGCTGGAGCGCAAGCACCTGTTCCGTCAGGATGCCCATGGAGCGTTCCATGGCGGGCGAGAAGTAGGGGTTCAGCTTTTTCTCTTCGAGGAGTGCATCGTACCGTTCCCTCGCTTCGATGAACCGCTTGTTTTCCTTGCCTCCGGATTCCCCGCTGTCAAGCAGGGCCGATTCCACGGGAAAAATATATTCGACGTTGCCGTGCATGAACTCCCTGACCTTGCGGCAGTCGGGGCAGGTCCCGCAAGCGCCTCCGTCCGGTACTCCTGTGCGGTTCCGGCAGTTGAGGATTGCCGCGATTTCAAACGCGACAGCCTCCTTGCCTGAGCCTTCAGGCCCGGCAAAGAGGTAGGCATGAGCGAAACGTCCGGTTTCGAGGGCCTTTTCAAGGACCCGTACCTGCTGTTTCTGGCCGATGATGTTGTCCCAGCTCATGCCCCTCCCTCATGGATCAGATGAAGGTCAGCCAATTGTACGGATCTTCGCCGGTCTGGACGATCTTCAGGTAGTTGTGCTGCAGGGCTTCGGTGATCGGTCCGCGTTTTTCGCTGCCGACCGGGTATTTGTCGACGCTTCTGACCGGTGTGATCTCCGCAGCGGTCCCGGTGAGGAAAATCTCGTCGGCGACGTAGAGCGCTTCGCGGGGTATCATGGTTTCCTGGACCTGGTAGCCGAGCTCCTGCGCGATATGTATGACCGCGTTGCGGGTGATACCCGGAAGGATTGACTGTGCCGGCATCGGGGTGTAGATGACGCCGTCGCGGATAACGAAAATATTTTCACCGCTGCCTTCGGCGACAAGGCCGTTTATATCGAGCGCGAGTCCTTCGGCATATCCTTCCGAAAGCGCTTCCATCTTGATGAGCTGCGAGTTCAGGTAGTTTCCGCCCGCTTTCGCCCATGAAGGCATGGTGTTGGGTGCCGGGCGGTACCATGAGGAGACACGGACATCAACGCCGGTTTCGAGGACATCCTCGCCGAGGTAGGTGCCCCATTCCCACGTCGCGATTGCCGTTTCGATGGATGCGCGGTGCGGGTTGACGCCGAATGCCCCCAGGCCGCGGAAAACGATCGGGCGGACGTAGCAGGATTTGTGGGCGTTGGCATGTATGGTGCTGATCACGGCATCTTTCAGCTCTTTTTCGGAAAACGGGATTTCGATGCGGTAGATTTTCGAAGAGTCCCTGAGGCGCCTGATGTGTTCGTCAAGAAAGAGCAGAGCGGAGCCCTTCAGGGTTTCGTAGCAGCGGATGCCTTCGAAAGTTGTGGAGCCGTAATGGACAGCGTGCGACATGACATGGATTTTCGCGTCATTCCAGTCGACGAGCTCGCCGTTCATCCAGATTTTGGCAGACTTGTTCATGGTGTTGGTTCTTGTTGCATTACCGGTATAAACTGACAAGATATACTGTTTTGAATTTTTTTAAAGGGTATCGGGGAGATTTTCTCTTCTCTGCGTCGGGCCGGCCCTTCGTCCAAAGGGTACAAGCGGGAATTCCTGCGGGAGGTGATATGCCTGCGTTTTCCGTCGCAGGCGGCAGCCCCGCATGAGTTCCGCAGGGCCGCCGTCAGCGGAACGCTCAGTAGATCCTTTCGTAGATGCCGTCCACTTCGCGGAGTATCGGTTCATAGGCGGCCGGGATGCGGCCGAAGCAGATCCCCATAGATTCGTAGATCGCTACATGATCGAGGTCCACATAGCGCTGGGCGATCGCCTTGCCTGATTCGATAAACTCGATCTTGCGGCCCTTGACCTTGGAGACGGTCACTCCGGTCTTGCCTTCGAGAAGCAGCAGTACCGCGGCGCTGCCCGCCTCGAAACCGAAATTGATATCGTAGGCCGAAGAGTTTCCGGCGCGCACCAGGTGCCCTGGATGAATTTCACGCACTTCCGGTATTTCATAGATCCCTTCGACGAACATGCCGGTCTCTTTCATGAACAGCGGCATCGACGGGTCGGCTTTCATCCTTTTCTGGATCTGCTGGCAGGTGTATTTGCCTGCCCCGGCGAGCTTTTTGTGGCCGAAAGCGTCGATGCCTGCGGATTCGTCCACGATATCGCTGCCGTCGGCATTCTTGAGACCTTCGGCGACTACGATGGTGTAGGTGCCGCTATGCACGTCGCTCTCCCTGATCCGGCGGGTGAAGCGCTCCTTCAGATGTTCGTAGACGACGTCCCAGTTGGCCGGGATTTCCGGAATGAGGATGCAGTCGGCTTCCGCCGCAATGCCGCTGCGGAAAGCGGTATGGCCGGCATAACGGCCGAAAACTTCGGTGACGAGGACCCTGTTGTGGGTCTTGCCGGTCGTTTTGAGGTCATGGACGAACTGCGCGATGCGGTTGACGGTCGAGTCGCCGCCTACCGAGTAGGTCTGCAGGTCGAGGTCCATGGTCTTGGGGCAGTGGATGCACTGGATGCCATTCTGGTTGAGATCGACCATGACGCTGCCGGAGTCGTCTCCACCGCTGATGATCAGCGCGTCGAGCTCGAATTTTTTCATGCCCGCCTTGATGCGGGTATATTTTTCAGGGTTGCTGATCGCCTTGATCTTGACCCTCGAATGGCCCGCTTCGGAGCCTGCGAAATTTGCGTCGAAACGGTCGAGCCTTGCCGGGTCGAGCCTGACGATGTGCTCCTGGTCGAGCAGGTTGTACAGCCCGGCGTAACCGTTCGGGATGATGTAGAGTTCAAGCCCTTTCGAAAGAGCCATCAATGCAGCTCCTTTAAGGACGGCGTTGAGTCCGCCGCAGTCTCCGCCGCTGGTAAGGATGCCAATTTTTTTCACGGTTCCGCTCTCCTTCGATGCACTGGTTAGTTTTTAATGGCCGAATTTGTTTATTTGCAGGAAAATAAAAGTTTTCCGCTTCACGGGAATCAAGATAGAGTATTTGTGTGATTTTTCATCGGGACTCTGTAAAATGTCTGTGAACCCATATGGTGACGGGTGTTTTTTTTAATTCCTGAACTGCCTTTTTTCAATGAATTACATGGATGAGGCGAGGTTCGCCTTTGTTCACCTCCGCGAAAGAAAACGCCAGACTTTCCTTACTGCGCTCGGTGTGGCTGTCGGTTCGGCCATGCTGGTGACAACGATTGCCGTCGCGAGGGGTTCCTCGGCCAACGTCATTGCGAAAGTCATCGATACCTCACCCCATGTCCTGGTCAAGGCTGAACGCGTCGTGCCGCTTGTGCCCGACAACCTGATCGCCAGGCAGGCGGGCACGGTCTCGATGGTGACGAAGAACGTCACGCCCGAGAAGAAGGACCTCATCAAGAACTATACCGGCGTCGTGGAAAGCATCCGCCAGCTGGACGAGCTGCAGAGCATTTCCCCCTTCGTGCTCAGCAAGGTGATCGCCAGGAACAGGACCCGAGTATCGCCCTGCCAGGTCCGGGGGGTTACCCCCGCACTCGAAGCGAATATCGCGGGGCTGAAAAAAAACCTTCTCGATAAAAACGCGCTCGACGAGCTTGCCTATACCTCGAACGGCATCGTGCTCGGTGACCTGCTGGCCAAAAAGCTCAGGGCCGGGTACCGCGACCGGATCGTGCTGGTGACCCAGAAAAGCGAGGAGTTCCCGGTGACGGTCGTCGGGCGCTTCAGCAGCGGTTTCAATGCGAAGGATGAGCGGGAGGCTTACGTGAACCTCGCGCTTGCCCAGAAAATGGAGGATATCGTCGCCAACTCGGTCAGCGGCATCGGGCTGAGGACTGCACACGTCGAACGTGCCCGCGAAACTGCCGCGAAGGTGCAGGAATTGAGCGGCTACATTAGCGAAAGCTGGGACGAGACCAACCGTAACGTCATCGAGTTCTACAACCGCAACGCCGTGATCACGCTGGTCCTGGTGGGGTTCGTGTTTATCGTCGCAGGGCTCGGCGTGTCGTCGGTCATGACGACTGTGGTCCTGCAGAAGGTGAAGGATATCGCCATCCTTCGCTCCATGGGAGTGCAGCGGGGGAGCATCACCAGGATTTTCATGCTCGAAGGGCTTATGATCGGGGTGATCGGTGTGCTGTTCGGCAGTCCGGTCGGCCACGTCATCTGCCATTTCGTCTCCTCGATCCGGTTCGCGGCAAGCACCGCAGGGGTGCTGAAGAGCGACCGGATCAACATGATCGAAACGCTCGACTCGCACCTCATCGTCATCGGATTCGGCATCCTCATTTCCGTCATCTCTTCGCTGAACCCGGCGAGGAAAGCGACGAGATACCTGCCCGTCAGGATACTCCGGGGCGAGGTGGGCGGTTAGAGCTTGCGGATGATGCAGACGGCATGGGCGGCAGCGCCCTCTTCACGTCCGATATATCCAAGCTTTTCGTTGGTGGTGGCCTTGACGGAAACCGCATCGGTATCGACGCCGAGGCAGCGTGCGATGTTTTTGCGCATTTCCTGGATATAGGGAGCTATTTTCGGAGCTTCGAGCAGGAGCATGGCATCGACGTTCATCGTGGCGTAGCCGTGCTTTTCGAGCAGCTTCCCGACCTGCTTCAGGAGGATCATGCTGTCGATATCCTTGAACGCCGCGCTCGTGTTCGGGAAATGGAGCCCGATGTCACCGAGGGCAGCCGCACCAAGGAGCGCATCGCTGACGGCATGCAGGAGGACATCGGCATCGCTGTGGCCGTCAAGCCCCTTGTCGCCGGGGATCTGCACTCCTCCGATAACCAGTTTCCGGCCTTCTGCAAAAGGGTGGACGTCGATTCCGATTCCAATACGCATGGTTCGTACAGTTTAGTTTTTCTTGTGGGCACCTCTTTTTATTTGTTCCACAGCCCTGGTGCTGCGTTGTACGGTGCTCGAAATCCTCATGTACTACGTGTACACTCCGGTTTCGGAGTTTATCCCGATATTGTCGGGACTCCGTCCGCCTTGCACTCGTGCTTCTCACGACAATAAAGAGAGGTGCCCTTGTTTTAGGTTGTTCGTGGCCCAAAGATAGCAAATTCGTCCGAAATCGGAACCCTGCGCTGCCCTCGTGGGCGCCTGAAAAGTTCACCCTTCCGGTGAAGGCCGGAAACGAAAGCGTGAGCGGCGATGACGGTTCATGAAATTGCGAGGCTGCCGCAGTATTGCCCGAGCGAAGGCGCCCCGGGTGCGGAAAAGTACTCATGCAGTGCGGCGGCGACTTTTACGCCGATGTCGGGATAGACGAAGTTCATGGTACCGATCTGGACGGCTTTAGCCCCGACAAGCAGGAACTCCATAGCGTCTTCAAACCCGGCGATGCCTCCCATGCCGACGAGGGGAATGTTCACGCTGTTGTACACTTCCCATACCTTCGCGAGGGCGATCGGCTTGATGGCCGGCCCGGAAAGTCCACCCGTGACGTTTTTCAGGAGCGGCCTGCGCGTTTTCCAGTTCACCGCCATGCCGACGACCGTATTGATGAGGGAGAGCGAATCCGCTCCGGCTTCTTCGGCCGCTCGGGCGATGGTGCCGATGGACGTGACGTTCGGCGTGAGCTTGATCATCAGATGGCGGCCCGTGATGCCGCGAAGCTTCGTGACGATTTCCGAGGTGGCTTCGCTGCTGACGCCCATGATCATGCACTCTCCCTTGACGTTGGGGCAGGAGAGGTTTATTTCGTACGCGTCGATCCCTTCTTCCCCGTCGAGCCTCGAGACCACTTCGCAGTAATCATCAATAGACCGTCCGGCGATATTGACGATTACTGCGGTACCGAGTGTTCTGAGAAAGGGCATCTTGTCGGAGATGAACCGGTCGAGCCCTACGTTTGCAAGGCCGATGGCATTGATCATGCCCGACGGCGTTTCTGCTATGCGCCTGGGCGGATTGCCTGCGCGCGGCTCGACCGAGATGGCTTTCGTCACGATCCCCCCCAGTCCGGAGAGGTCACAGAGGGTGCTTAGCTCCTCGCCGTACGATACCGTCCCCGATGCGAGAAGCACCGGGGATTTCAGTTCGAGGCCCCTTCCGAGCGAGATCGACGTGCAGGTTCCGGAGGCGTCTGTTCCTTGCTGGTTCATCTTCTCCTTTATTATGCTTTCTTTCAACGCGTCACCAGCTTCAGCTTTTCCTGTTCTGCTGGTAGTAAAGCGTCGCGTAATCGCGCACCATCCTGTGCGTATTGTATTCGGGAGCTATGGTCGCGATGGCATTCCGGATTTTTCTGATCCATTTGACCGGAATGTTGAATTCGTCCCGATCGTAGAATGTTGGGATGATCTGGTTTTCAAGCACGGTGTAAAGGTTTTCCGCGTCGAAACGGTCCTGTTCCTCATGGTTCTGGAACATCTCTCCGTGGCTTATGGCCCATCCGTTGTCACCGTTGTATGCTTCCGGCCACCATCCGTCGAGGACGCTGAAGTTCAGACCTCCATGCAGCACGGTTTTCTCGCCTGACGTGCCGCTTGCTTCCATGGGGCGTATCGGTGTGTTGAGCCAGACATCGACGCCCGAAACCATCCGTTTCGCGACTCCGAGGTTGTAGTTCTCCAGGAAAATGATTTTTCCGTTGAACTGGGGCCTGCGGGAAAATTCGATAATCTGGCGGATGAACTCCTTTCCTGCGTCGTCATGAGGATGGGCCTTGCCGGCAAAAATAATCTGCATCGGCCTTTTTGGATTGTTGATGATCCTGTTCAGGCGGTCGAGGTCCCTGAAGATCAGCGGAGCGCGCTTGTAGGTGGCGAACCTGCGGGCGAACCCGATTGTGAGGATATCGGGCGACAGGGCATTTTTTTCCGAGTGAGGTGTATCGTATTCGCTGTAAAGCGGGTGCGCATGCTGGTGGTAGAGCTGGTTGGCCAGGTAACGGTAGATGAAATCGATCAGGT
Organism: Chlorobiaceae bacterium; assembly: GCA_013334565.1. Classification (GTDB taxonomy): domain Bacteria; phylum Bacteroidota; class Chlorobiia; order Chlorobiales; family Chlorobiaceae; genus Chlorobium. The sequence continues at coordinate 438 of JAAXXI010000028.1, read as the reverse complement.
TCCGCTTGAGGCTGTAGCGCAGCGACCAGATCTCCGCATCCGAGACCTTGGCGAGTACCGCTTCGGCAGCTTCACGCGAGGAAGTCATTTCGTCGACACTTTCCGTGTAGGTCCTCCAGAAGGAATCGGTGTAGCCGCATGACCAGCTGCTTGCATGCACGCCGTTGGTGATATGGCCGATGGGTACATCCGAGACCGAAAGGCCCGGATAGAGGTGCTGCCACATTGCCCTCGAAACCTCGCCGTGGAGTTTCGAGACCCCGTTTGCCGCGCGCGACAGTTTCAGTGCCAGCACGGTCATGGTGAAGAGTCCGTTGAGGTTTGACGGGTCTTCTGAGCCGAATTTCATCAGTTCATCGAGGCTCATTCCTATGCGCGTGAGGTATTTGTCGAACGTGTAGTTCATCATGTCCCGCGAGAAGCGGTCGTGCCCTGCAG
>JAAXXI010000027.1 GCA_013334565.1 Chlorobiaceae bacterium | reverse complement strand
CAGGTGTAGATTTTCATCCAGTCGTTCTTCAGGCGCAAAGCGCAGGTCTGACTATCGATCTTTTCAAGTATGGACATGGGAATATTGTCGGTTATCGGTTATCGTTCTCTTTGGGGTTACTCTGCCTGCTCGGGAAGCTATGACGCTGTCAGGGCCGCAGTACAGGAACGGACCCCGCAATCTTCACTACCGGGTCTGTTGTCCTGACGAGAAACATGATCTGTCCTTCGGCGCCGAAAAGCTGATGTGCCATTCTGGATTTGACTGCCCTGGCTATATAATTCCTGTCGAGGGTGAACCCTTTGCTGTCAAAAGGAATGTTCCTGCTTCTGCATATTTTCTGCAGCAGAACGGCAAAACTCTTCTCCTCAGTGTATCCGCTTATGAATTGATCGAGTGAGCTCCTGTATTTCTGAACCATACTTGCGGGATCGTCGATAATTTTCAGTGCCATGTCGTCGAAAGAACCCGATCGGTAAAGTTCCTGGTAAAAATCCGAGTAGCTTTTACCGCTGACCCAGAAATCAGGAATGATGCCGCCAGCATCTTTCAGAGAAGCAAGGCTGCTTTTTGGCTTTCCGGCAGTCGGCTTCAACGAGGAAAGCATAGAAGGCAGGGCCGAAGTATGATATACGGAAACATCACCGTTCCTGAAATACAATAAACTGTCAGGATGCGCAAAGAGTTTTTCAGGACGGATATTTATCAGTGCGTCTTCGAAGTACCTTTCCCGTCCGGCACCGCCCTTGTGGTAAACCCTCTGGATCTGTCTTCCTGAAGGTGTGTAATACCGTGCTACAGTGAGACGGAGTGCGGACCCGTCCTCAAAAGGTATCTGTTGCTGAACGAGGCCCTTGCCGAAAGTGAGCTCACCGACGACAACCGCCCGATGGTTATCCTGTAATGCTCCGGCAAGGATTTCCGAAGCTGAAGCGCTTCCCTTGTCGACTAGCACGACCAGATCGCCCGTTTCGTAACCATCTCCGGATTTCGCCTCGTAACGCACGTTGTCAGACCCTCCGTTCCGGCTTTTCGTATAGACGATCAGCTTGCCTTTGGTCAGAAATTCATCCGCCACGTCCTTAGCCTGTTCGAGAAAACCACCCGGGTTACCCCTGAGATCGACAAGAAGTCTCTTCATCCCCTTTTTTTTCAGGTCCGCAAGTGCTTTGCGAAATTCATCCGCCGTCGTGGCGATGAAACGGCTGATCCTGATATACCCTGTTGTTTTGTCGAGCATGAAAGCCGCATCGACGCTTGCCGTCGAAATTTTTTCCCTGGTGACAAGGAAATTCATGAGCTTTCCGCTGATCGGACGGAAAATCCTGAGATCGACCTTCGTCCCCCGGGGGCCTCTCAGCTTGCGAAGCACTTCTTTTGGTTTGATCCCGACTGCCGAAGCGGAATCGATCGAAATGATCCTGTCTCCCGGAGATATGCCCACCGACGCACTGGGGCCTCCCGGAAGGGGAGTGACAACAACGAGGGAGTCGTTGATAACATCGAATTCTATCCCGATCCCGTCGAAATTCCCCTCGAACTCGGACTGCGTGTAGGAAACTTTTTCAGGCTCCAGATATACGGTGTGCGGGTCAAGAAATTCAGCCATTCCCTGGATGCCGGATCCGGCCAGACTGTCGCCGTTGACATCATCCACATAATACTGCCTGATGATGGAATATGCCTCCTCCATCTTTTTCTGCGCCTGGTTACCTCCACGGCCTCCACCGAGCCTCACGCCGATAAACACGCCGAAAATCAGCACCGCCAGCATGATAATTATAGTCAGTATGCGGGACATCGTCGAGGAGAAGTATTGGTTACAGAATTTGCGCTGCATGCCATGTAATCATGCAAACGAGAAGTTTACCGATCATTCTCCTAAATCACAAGCGAAACATTCCTGCTCGCAGAGTTTCTTTTGACTTTTCATCTTGCAAACAGTCTCATCACAAAGGACGAGATGTCAGCCGGGGAACTCCCTGAACCAGTAATTCAGAGCGCATAGAACAACAGTAACAAGTTCGAATTTCAATTCAACAAACCATAAAAAGCATTGTTATAAAAATCACAACAACCAAGCCCTTAACATCAGGAAACAACCGATCATGATTAAAATCATAACAGGCAACAAACAAACAATATGCACACCTGCCTACAAATTTAAAGAAACTCTAACAACAAAATAACACACATATAAATATACTTAAAATAATTTTTATAGATGAATAATTATTCGCATTAAAATATTAAACCTTTATTTATCTAAAAAATCATATCTTATTTTATTGTAATTATTTAATTAATTTTTCCCAAACAATACTTCATAGTATTTACACTTTATTATTTTTTAAAAAAATTTTTTATCTTAGAATAATTAATTATTTCATGAATAAAATTATTTACTATTATATCGTGTCAGTATGGGGTATTATTATCGCAAAAATCATCAAACAATTCCTTCTTTTTGATGGATATAATGGCTGTAACCTGTTGATTTAACAGGCTATTTTATATGTATCGGATATTGTGTTTAAAAGATGAGATACAGCGTAACGCAGCGTTGTTGATTTGGCATTATCAGGTCATGAAAAATGGGCGCAGCGCACAATAAGCTCGATTTCGAGACTTGAGTCAAGGGGCAGTTCTGCAACGCCTACAGCGCTTCTGGTATGTATTCCCTTCTCTCCGAAGATCTCTTTGAGCAGTGAAGATGCTCCGTTAGCAACGATATGCTGATGGGAAAAGAACATTTCGCTTGCAACAAAAAGGGTCATTTTGACAACCTGTTCAATATTGTCGAGTGAACCGCAAACGGTCTTTATCGCTGCCAGTGCGTTCAAAAGGGCAATGCGGGATGCCCATGCTGCATGCTCCTGGTTGATTTCATTGACTTTTCCCTTGCCTCCGGGTTCGATAAGTTTTCCGTCGACAAGAGGCAATTGTCCCGATGTGAAGACAAGATCGCCGCAACGTATTGCAGGAACGTAGAGACCTGCAGGAGTTGCTGGCTGGGGAAGCTGGAAGCCTGTCCTGATGATTTTTTCTTCAATGATGCTCATCCTGAGTGTTCCTGCTATGGGTTTATCGTAAGAAAAATCGGTTCCGGTGATTGAAATAAGACATCATTGAAGCAGACCTGTTGCTATTACCTGATAAATTATTTATCGTGCCGGAAAAAACAAAGCGGCATTACCGTTATGCGGCAGTTACCTGAAAAACAGCATGCGCTTCCCAGAATCTGCATAATCAGCAGTGGACAGGAAAAAAACAAAGAGGGAACGCACCTCTCTTCCCTTTTCGAAAGCATTCCGGACGACGCGAACTGTATGGTCCAGATCCGTGAAAAACATCTTGGTGGATTGGCGCTTTACAACCTCGCATGCCTGGCCCGCAAAAAACGGGGTACTAAAAAGGTTCTGCTTCTCCTGAATGAACGTGCGGATATCGCATTTGTTTCCGGCCTCGACGGGGTCCATCTGCCTGAAAAGGCATGCTCCCCTGCCGCCTTGAAGGAAGGGGGGCTGGAAATGCTCTTCGGCTGCAGCGTCCATTCGCTCCAGAGCGCCATTGAAGCTGAAAGAAGCGGAGCCGACTATCTTCTTTTCGGCCCGGTTTTCGATACACCGTCCAAACGCAGGTACGGCCCTCCCCAGGGCATTGAAAAGTTGAAACAGGTTTGCCGTCTGACACATCTTCCGGTCTTTGCGCTTGGAGGGATAACGATGGAAACTGCTCCTTTTTGCAGGGAAATGGGAGCATACGGTTGCGCCGCACTCTCTCTTTTTCTTGACAGTGCGCTCCTCGCAGGAACCCTTGAACAATTGAACCTGATATGGCAAAAGTAATACCCATGCCCCCTTTTCTCTGTGTCATCACCGACGAGGAAATGAACCCCGTATCACTTGCAGCTGAAGCACTCCGGGGTGGTGCGCCAATGATCCAGCTCCGGCATAAATCTGCCGACGGCAGGGCACTTTTCGACTGGGCCCTGGAAATCAGAAAACGATGCACGGAACATGGAGCGCTGTTTATCGTCAACGACCGGCTCGATATCGCCATGGCAAGCGGAGCCGACGGAGTCCATCTCGGCCAGGAAGACATCCCTTTGCGAGCGGCAAGAAAGGCCGTCGGAAATACCATGCTTATCGGCATATCGGCCACATCGATCGAAGAGGCGCAGAAAGCGCAGGATGAGGGGGCTGATTATATCGGGCTCGGCCATATTTTCCCGACGATATCAAAAGAAAAACACCACCCCCCGCTCGGCCTTGAAGCGCTTGAAAAAGCCGCTTCGCTCATTTCAATTCCGATTCTCGCCATCGGAGGGATCACGATGGAAAACGCACCGGCGCTCATTTCGGCGGGTGCAGCAGGCATTGCGGTCATTTCCGCCGTCAGCCGGGCCCAATCCCCGCTTCAGGCGGCAAAGGAACTCTCAAGGGTCATAAACCTGAACCGATAAATGGTCCAAACCTATTCTACAGTACTCACCATAGCCGGGTCAGACGGCAGCGGCGGGGCCGGGATCCAGGCTGACCTCAAGACGTTCGCGGCCCTCGGTTGCTATGGGCTCTCGGTCATCACAGCGATCACCTCGCAAAACACGATGGGAGTGGAAGAGATCATGGTGCTCGATCCCCATTCCATCGTCTCTCAATTCGGGGTTATTGCTGCCGATATCGCGATCGATGCCGTGAAAATAGGGATGACTGGCAGCGAAGAATCAATAATAACCATCGCTTCGCTGATCCGTGAGCTTCCGGGAAACCCTCCGGTCATCCTCGATACCATCCTTGGGTCTTCAGGGGGAAAGACATTTCTTACGGACAAAGCCATAACCGTCATGAGGGAGGAGCTGTTTCCCTTGACGGCACTGGTCACACCGAACCTCACGGAAGCGGCTGTCCTTGCGGGTTTGGAAAACATTCCCGGGACCATTGAAGAAATCGAAGAAGCTGCTGCGCTCATCAGCGTATCAGGAGCCTCGTCGGTACTTGTCAAGGGCGGTCATGGAACAGGAACCCACTGCAGCGACTGCCTCCTCTGGAACGGCTCGTTCTCCTGGTACTCGTCGGAAAAGATCGATACTTCGAATACCCACGGGACAGGGTGCACACTCTCGTCAGCGATAGCGGCGCATATGGCGAAGGGATCAGATTGCCCCCAGGCGGTAAAACAGGCGAAAGAGTACGTGACAGACGCACTGAAGGCTGGAGCGGCATACCGTCTCGGCCATGGAAACGGACCGCTCCATCACTTGTTCAGACTGTGGTGATGGGGTTTTCAGGACTGAGTGCTGAGTGCTCAGGACTGAGGGGGATCTGGGTAATGGGAAGTAGGTGCTGGGAAACTCAGGACTGAGGACTCAGGACTGAGTGCTGAGGGGGATCTGGGTAATGGGATGTGGAGATTGGAAAGTGGGTGCTGGGGAACTCAGGATTGAGGAGCGAACTTTCCCGTTACTCTGGTGAATAAAGCTGTCAATTCCGGTTAGCAGCAATAGCTCCGATTTTGTCATTCTGAGCAAAGCGAAGAATCCACGAGGATGCGCGTGAGGAATGCGGGAGGTTCTACAAGAGCAGCAAGAAGAGTGGGGACTGAGGAGTGGGGCCTGGGACATGGAAAGTGGATAATGAGTATTTTATCCAATAGCCCCCGTATTATCTTTGGCTGCTGTTCAAGGTTCTGAGAAGTGAGGCGGGACTCGTTGCTCATTGCTTTTTGCTGCGGCACTGAGATCTCAGTGCTCAGTCCTTTCTTCAGTGCTCAGTGCTGAGGTCTCAGGACTAAGCATTTTTTTCTTACCCAGTCCCCACTTTCCACTCTCCGCTCCCAACTCCCAACATGCCGCCCCTGCGGGGCTGAAACCCAAATTTATTTTGCCACGCCATCCAGGGGCTGGCACCCCTTGCTACCGATATCCCGCCCCTACGGGGCTTGTCTTTCCCACTCCCCATTACCCACTCTCCACACTCCACTTTCCACTTTCCACTTTCCACTTTCCACTTTCCAAATCCCATTCCCCAGTCCCCGCTTAGTCCTCAGTCCTCAGCACTGAAACATCCCACTCCCCACTTTCCACTCTCCAAATCCCACTACCCATTCCCCAATACCGGAGGCCTTCCTATGGAGTAATAGACAAACCCCAGCTGCTGCATGAACTCGGGACTGTAGATGTTCCTGCCGTCGAAGACAACCGGATTGGCAAGATCGCGTCTGATCATGTCGAAATCGGGACTGCGGAACACCAGCCATTCGGTCAGAACCACCAGCGCGTTAGAACCTTTCACGGCATCTTCCGGAGTACGGGCATAATACATTCCCTCGTGGTCGCCCCAGATGCGCCGGGCTTCCTGCATGGCGACCGGATCGAACACCCGAACCCTGGCGCCGGCTTCGAGCAGCTCCCCGATCACCCTGCGGCTCGGGGCTTCGCGCATGTCGTCGGTGTTCGGCTTGAAAGCCAGTCCCCAGATGGCGAACACACAATCTTTCAGCTCCCCGTCGAAGTGCTCCCTGATCTTGCGCACAATGCTCCCCTTCTGGTCGTGGTTGACCGCTTCGACCGCCTGCAGGATCCTCGAATGGTAGCCGTGCTTGTGCGCCGTGCGCTCCAGCGCCTGCACATCCTTGGGAAAACAGGAGCCGCCGTATCCCACGCCGGGATAGATGAACGAAAACCCGATGCGAGAATCGGAGCCGATGCCACGGCGCACCGCCTCGACATCGGCGCCCACGCGTTCCGATATGTTGGCGATCTCGTTCATGAAGCTGATTTTCGTGGCCAGCATCGCATTGGCCGCATACTTGGTCAGCTCGGCCGAACGGATGTCCATGGCGATGAACCTTTCATGGCTCCGGTTGAAAGGAGAATAGAGGAACCGCAGGAGCTCCTTGGTCCTCGGATCATCCACGCCGACCACAATGCGTTCGGGCTTCATGAAATCGTTGATGGCATCGCCTTCCTTGAGGAACTCGGGGTTCGAGACCACGTCGAAATCAATTTCGGTGCCGCGTCCGGCAAGCACCGAACGGACCTTTTCCCTGACCAGGTCGGCCGTACCGACAGGCACGGTCGATTTGTTGATGACGATGCGGTACTCCTGCATGTGGGTGCCGATACTTTCGGCAACGCTGAGCACATGGCGCAGGTCCGCCGATCCGTCCTCGTCGGGCGGGGTGCCGACAGCGATGAACTGGAAGAGGCCGAAATCAACGCCTTCGCGGATATCCGAGGTGAAACGCAGACGGCCTTCCCTGCTGTTTTCGACAACAAGCTCCTCGAGGCCGGGCTCATGGATGGGAATGATGCCTTCTTTCAGCCGGTCGATCTTGTGCTGGTCGATGTCCACACACAGGACGTCGTTGCCCACTTCAGCAAAACAGGCCCCGGTTACAAGGCCGACGTAACCGGAGCCGAATATCGTTATTTTCATGAAATATCAGTAGTTATGGCTGTAATATTATTCGATCACGATCACCAGACAACGCGATTTCTGCCAGAACATGTTTTCGTCACGGATAAGCAGGATCGACGATGTTTTTCCCCCGACAAGCTCGTATGAACCTGCCGTATGGGGTGTGATTATCCTGAGGTCCTTCAGTGGTCTGTTGAAGAAGATATCCCGTGTCTCGGTAATATCGATCTTGTTGAACTGCCGGATGTTGAAGTCAGGCGCAAGACGATATTCGGTGCCGAAGAATTGCCCGAAAGGATTGCCCTTGACGAGAATCCCCCTGGAGACCAGGTCGTCAAAGGTCCCGACGATATAGTAGGCAGTATAAAGCTGAGATTCCTGGCCCTGGATATATTCATCAAGGACATCGACCGTCGAGCGGAGGGATGAAACCTGCTTGCTGAGCTTCTGCACCTGGCCTTTCAGGTCCGAAACCTCCCCGTCCTTGGTATTTATCGCCGCCTTCATTTCAGAAACAAGGCGGTCGAGGGAGGCGACCTTGTAAGCTGACGAACGGTTCTCCTCTTCGAGCTTCTGGATGAGGTTCTTGCTTGCCGCAAGGGTTGAATCGATGAACCGGATGCCGGCATCGATATCCTTTCCTATCTGGGTTATATTGTTCGACTGCCGGTTTTCGACACCGGTGGACAGCCTTTCCACGACAGCTTCTTTCTGCTGGATCCTCCCAAGGTTTTTCTGCACCTGTGCGAGGATCGCCAGCATCGACTCCATCTGTTCCTGGCGGGGATCGCTCTTCGGTTTTTCAGGAGAACATGCCGACAGAATCAAAAGAAACGCCATGAGGAAAATTCCCGCGGCCCTCGTTCGTTTATCTTTCACAAATGGTGAATCCATTGTTCGATCCCTTCTTTTGTGCCATACCATCTGGTATGTGGGGTTGGAAGATGCTCAGCATCCGGTATAGTAACATTTTCAGCACCTTCGAGAAAGCAGCTTTCGGCGGGAACGATACCGTCGCCGGCCACATTGCCGTCAGCCTGGACATTCCTGTAAAAATGAAAACACATTTTTTCGACAAAACTTCCCTCGAAATTGCCATGATACTTATTACTGACAACAGAAACAACACGACAACGCCGGAAAAAATCAGCACGCAGATGCTTAAATATAAAATCCGTCTTCATCTTCGCATAATGCTCGTGGGTATGAAACGGTGTCCCGAGCGTGATGAGCTTTTCAACGACACGCCCTGAGTGGTAGACATCCCCCTGGAAAGGCTGCTCGAGCAGGTAAATCAAGGCAACGGTCCCGCCTCCGCTGTGAGCAACGATGGTGACAGGCTCGCCGGGAAATTTGCGTTCCATCTCCCTGACGGTTTTATCGAGCACCTTCATGACCCTGTTGGTGGACTTTTCCGGGGAAGGCGGAAAACCGATCCAGTCGACGAGGCTTACCGGGGCTATTGCGATCCTGTCGGCAGGCAGGTAGCCGGCAAAAACGTCTTTCATGGTACTGTAGAGAGAATCCCAGAACAGGACACCGGGAATGATGACGACAGGGTTTTGCGTTACTTCGCTCATGATGGAAAAGTTGTTTGTTGCCCCCAACTGCATTTACCTGGCATAAGGTCCGGATGAGCGGAAATCAGCTCCATTTTTTCAGCAGTTCGACAACGAGGCCCACGCCGAAACCTGTCCCACCGCTGGTCTTTCCCGTATTTTTCGTACCGAAAGCCGGTCCAGCTATATCGATATGGGCCCAATGCTCGTGGCCCGCAATGAATTTCTCGAGGAATTTTGCGGCAGTAACGGATCCGGCCCCCCTTCCTCCGGTATTGCTGACATCGGCGACATCTGATTTTATCTGCTCGGCATAGAGGTCCCAGAGCGGCATCCTCCAGACTTTCTCTCCAGAAAGGTCGCCGGCCTCGGCAATCTCTCCGGCAAGCCTGTCGTCATTGCTGAACAGTCCTGCTACGGAATAACCGAGGGCAACGATGCATGCACCGGTAAGCGTTGCGAAATCGATAACGACGTCCGGCTTGAATTTCTCGACGGCATAGCTGAGCGCATCGGCAAGGATCAGGCGCCCCTCGGCATCGGTATTTCCAACCTCGACCGTGATGCCCGAATAGGTCGTGATAACGTCACCGGGCTTCATGGCCGTTCCGCTCGGCATATTGTCGGTCGCGGGAATGACGCCGATGACTTGTACGGGCAGTGCGAGCCTGGCTGCGGCTTCAAGGGCACCGATCACGCAGGCTGCGCCTGACATGTCGGATTTCATCTCACCCATGCCTTCTGCCGGTTTGAGCGAGATGCCGCCGGAATCGAATGTTACACCTTTACCCACAAGCACAACGACCTTTTTGGCCTTCGTTCTGGGTTTGTAGTCGAGGATGGTGAACGTCGGCGGATGGAAGCTGCCTTTGTTGACCGAAAGCAGACCGCCCATGCCGAGTGCCTGGATCTCCTTCCTGTTGAAAACGGTGACGTCGAAACCATGTTTTTTCCCGGATTCCTTTGCGGCTTTCGCTATGTCTTCCGCCTCGAGAAGATTGCCCGGAAGATTGACGAGCTCTCTGGCGCCATTCCGGCTCGAGCCCACCACCATGCCTTCCGCAGCTCCTTTTTCCACCAGTCCCGCAATATCCTTGCCTGCCTTCAGGATCAGTTCAGCTATCTCTTTTGTCTTTTTTGAAGATTTCTTTTTATCTGCTTTATCCAGCTTCCCGCTCTTCAGGCGATCGAAACGATACGATCCGGCAAGGCAACCCTGAAGGAAAAGTGAAGAAAGCTGCAGCGGAGCATAGCCGAACGACTCCGCAATGACGGCTATCTGCACAAAATCGACACAAAGCCTGGCAACCTGCATGTCGAGCGCCTTCGATCCAAGAGCAATCGAGGCTTTTCGCCAGTCGTCAAGGTTCTTTCCGTCGCCAAGACCAAGCAGCGCGACGCGCTGTGCGGCAATTTTTTTGCCCGAACCGTAGAGAACGACGGATTCGCCCGCATCACCTTTGAAATCCTTGAGCACCCCGGGATCGAACCCGAGTTCCTTGAGCGATTTTTCCGCATCTTTTTCCAGTAAAGCCCTGGTAAAGGGCAGGACAAGGAGATCGGCCGCAATTTTTTCAATACCTGCCGAAGTAACCGATAATTTCATGATGGTAACGGTATGTCAAGTTATCTGTGGACTGTTTTATCCCCTGCGCCGAAAAGCCTTTCACAGGCAAAATCCGTAGTGGCAATGGATATGAAAATTGTGCATTCAGGAGTTATGGTTTTTCAGAAAAAGCCTCACGTCATCGAGCAGCACCTTGCGCGCCTTGTCCGAAGCAAACTGGAACAGGCATCCTGCAGCGTTCATATGCCCGCCACCGCCATATTTTTTCGCAAGCTGGTTTACAAAAATCCGGCCGCGGGAGCGGAAGCTCGCCTTTGTCCGTCCGTCCGGCATCTCGACGATCAGGACCGCGATTTTGACCGAAGGCACGCTCAGGAGGTAGCGGATGATGAGATCGGTGTCGAACATCCTGCTGCCGGTATCCCTGATCATCTGCTGCGAGATGAAAAGCCAGGAGATCAGCCCTTCGTCAAGTATCGCGATTGAACTGAGCGCCGCGCCGAGAAGCTTCAGAGCAGATGATGTCAGCGAGTTGTAGATCCTGTCGTATATCTCCGAAGGGTCCGCTCCTTTGCTTACCAGATCACCCGCAATCCTGTAAACATAAGGGCTGGTTTTCGGAAAACGGAATGAACCGGTATCGGTCATGATGGCGACATACAGGGCCTCGGCCACCTTCGGGGTGATCAGTTCCTGCGAAAGTCTTTCACCGAGGGCGTTGACAAAATCGTAGACCAGCTCTCCCGCCGATGACGCATAGCTCTCACAGACCATGACGTCCGCAAAGTCTTCCGGTTCGAGGTGGTGGTCTATACAGAGCACCTTCATCCTCCCGAGCTCCCTTGAAAAGCTCACATGCGGCCAGAGCGGCCCCATCCTGTCGCGGAGGTTCGCGTCGAGAAGGATACAGACATCGCTCAGCGACAGGTCCTGGATCTCCTCCTCGCTCCTTGGATTGAAATGGCTGATACCGTAAAGGCTTTTCAGGAACTGGTAGTTGGGAGGAACTTCCGTCGGGTTGACGATCGAAACCTCCTTGCCAAGGGATTTCAGGACCAGTGCCAGCGCAACTTCGCTGCCGAGCCCGTCACCGTCGGAATTTTCATGCGTCGTGATGACAACATGCTGCGCATCCAGCAGCATGTCGATCAACGGAGTCCATTCATCGTTTCTGAGTGTCCGGCCATGCTCGGATAGTATCATTGGGGTGCAGTAACTTTAACAGAAATATTGTGCGTAATCTATGTTTTTTTCACTGATACGTAAAACCCGAAATGGATTGCCGCCTTCAGGAATCCGGTTCCCGTGCCGACATATGGAAAGGAATGTCCGGTACAATCTGCAAGCTAAAACATTTACAGGCCATTTCAGAAACCTTTTCCCCCGATTTAACCGTTCAAAGATTACCATTTATGTTTATTTTCAGTGAAAAAATTCCATTCGAGCAGTTTCGCTGCCGGATGGAACATTTATCCAAAAAGATGGCAATCATCCCGCACTGCAATACAGACGGGGTTGTTGCCGGTTTATCCCGGACCGGCCGGGAATGCTGTTTCCGATGTACCCTACGCTTCCCAATATAACCGACCTCTCCCTCGGGGAACTCGAGGCCACCCTCCGTTCGCTCGGGGAACCGGCCTACAGGGCAAGGCAGCTGCACCAGTGGATATTCAGCCGCAACGCGCAGGGCTTCAGTGAAATGACCACGCTTCCTCAACCGTTGCGCGAAAAGCTCGCGATGGAGTTTTCCCTCCTGAGGCCGCAGGTCGCAGCGCACCACGAAACCATCGAAGAAACCTGTGACTACCCGACGGAAAAAATCCTGTTGAGCCTCCCGGACGGTGAAGCTGTCGAATCGGTGCTGATCGCCTCCGGGGAGCGCATGACTGCCTGCGTCTCATCTCAGGCAGGGTGCCCCCTGCAATGCACCTTCTGCGCGACGGGAGGAATGGGGTTGCACAGGAACCTGAGCGGCGGAGAAATCACCTTCCAGGTCCATGAGCTCAACCGGCTTGCTGCAGCGAAAAAAACCGGGGCAGGGATCACCAACGTCGTGTTCATGGGCATGGGGGAACCCCTCCTGAACACGGAAAACGTCATGGAGGCGATCGAGAACCTCAGCCGGAGGAATTACATCCTGAACCTTTCCCAGCGGAAAATCACCATTTCGACGGTCGGCATCATCCCGGAAATCGACAGGCTTGCAAAATCAGGACTGAAAACCAAGCTCGCCGTATCGCTGCACGCCGCCCGGCAGGACAAACGCCTCTCGCTCATGCCCATAGCTGCCGCTCGTTACCCCCTCAGGGAGCTCCAGGCCGCCCTTTCGGAATATGTCTCCGCAACGGGACTGCCGGTCACGCTCGTCTACATGCTGCTCCAAGGCCTCAACGATACTCCGGAGGATGCCAGGCTTCTTGCAGGGTTCGCAAAAACCTTTTTATGTAAAATTAATTTGATTGATTACAACGCAAACATTAATATAAAGTTCAGCCCTGTCAACAGGGCAACCATGGACATGTTCAACCGTTATCTCATGGATTCCGGCATTCATGTCACGGTGAGAAAAAGTTACGGAACAGCCATAAATGCGGCATGCGGACAACTGGCGACGTCCGGCGAACACAACCGCAAAAATCTTTAACCGGCCCAAGAACCATGGATTTGTTCGATTTCATCCCATTCAGAAGCGAGTTTGAAAAAGCTTATCACGGCCTGACCAGCAATGCGACGCATACTTCGGAAAAGCCGGTTTTCAGCGAACTGAAAGTCAGGAGGTTCGACCTGCCTGCTTCGGAGCTCGCGAAGTTTGTCGTCGACAAGGTCGAACGCTGGGTCGGCTGGACCCTCAAAGGTGAAAAAACCGCAGTCGGCGGCATGACCTCCGTCCGTGCGCAGGTCAGCTCATTCGCACTGCTCGGCATGGTCGTCGATGTGACGTTCGGATTGTTCGAAGAGATCGATCGCGATGGCAGGCCTGTAACAACAGTCAATGCGAAGGCGGTTACCCAGATCGATTCAAAGGGCGACCTTGGTGAAAGCAGGCGGGTCATCAGGATGATCCTCAGCGCCATGGACCACGAATACAGGTCGAAAAGGATCAATGAAGAGGATTACCTGCACCGTGTTTTAAACACCAGGGATACGGGTGTCGCATTCCAGGAGATTTTCGATTCAGCCAAAATTCAGAACGAGAAGAAACCCGTCGGCAGCGCAAAGTCCAAACCTATCGAATTCAAGAAAAAACCGGCCCAGACCATTCAGCTCAAACCGGCGGCAAAAAAAGAAAGTGCACCGGAACCGGTTCCGATGCCGGAAAAAGCTGAAACAAGCCTGCCTGCTGCTGAACCGGCTGCAAACGGCGCATCGGAAATAAAACCGATCAAACCGAAAATCACGATCATTACCCCAAAAAAAACCATTTAACCAGAGCAGTTTGATGAGAATTATTCTACTCGGAGCCCCCGGCTCAGGAAAAGGTACACAGTCCAACTTTGTATCCAAAGCCCTCGGTATTCCGCAGATTTCCACCGGGGACATGCTTCGGGCGGCGGTAAAGGCCGGAACACCCCTCGGTATTGCAGCCAAAAAGGTAATGGATGCAGGGCAGCTGGTCTCTGACGATATCATTATCGGTCTCGTGAAAGAGAGGCTTTCCGAGCCGGACTGTGAAAAAGGGTTCCTGTTCGACGGCTTTCCGCGCACCCTCGCCCAGGCGGAAGCAATGCAGAATGACGGTATCCATATCGACCATGTCCTGGAAATAGACGTCGAGGACGGAGATATCATCGAAAGGATGAGCGGCCGCCGGGTCCATCTGGCTTCAGGGCGCACCTACCATGTCGTGTTCAATCCGCCGAAAACGCAGGATATCGACGATGAAACCGGAGAAGCTCTGATCCAGAGGGACGACGACAAGGAAGAAACCGTTAAAAAACGTCTGCATATCTATCATGAACAGACGGAACCGCTGATCGGGTTCTACAGGAACCTGTCGGTAAACGGTTCCTCGCACAAGCTCCGTTACACCACCATCAAGGGCACCGGAAAGGTGGATGAGATCCGCGACAGGATCCTCGAGGCACTCGGGGCCTGAGCTTCGCTCATTAAACCATATACAGGAAAAAAGTCAGTGGGCCCACTGGCTTTTTTTCATTCGATCAAATGTTCGCCAGGATCATATCAGAAAAAATCCAGAGAGGTGAACCTTTCTTTCTTGAGGTCCCCTCAGTCCTTTCGGAAAACATCGGACCCGGGAGCATGGTCCTGCTTTGCTCCGGCAAAAAAAACGCTTCGCTCTGCCCTGGGCATGTCACTGCAGTCACTTCTGAAAGCCAGACGGTTCATGCCGGTGTGGAACTTGCCGATCTGCTCCACGACGGATCTCCAGTCCTGAACAAATCTTTGCGGATGCTGGCCGAATGGATGGCAGATTACTACCTCACACGGCATATCGACACCATAAATGCCCTGCTCCCGGCCGCAGTCAGGACAACCGTCGATGACGTCGTCGCACTGAAAAGTTTCGAGCTCAACGCCCCGAACCCGAAAATAGTCAACACGGCACTGCGCCGCTCCATCATGACCCTTCTCGCCAGGGAAAAAAAGCTGACCGTCAGCCAGCTCCGGAGGAAGCTCGGAAAAAAGCATCTTTACCAGACGATCAGCGAACTCGAACGAGGCGGCTATGTCACCCTGTCGAAAAAATTTTCGTCGAAAGCCCCGAAACAGAAAACGGTTTACAAGTTATCCTCGCATCCCGATGAAGAGTCTTTGAAAGCACTTTCAGGTGCGCCGAAACAGCTTGAAGCGGTCAGAAAACTTGCCGCCCTCGGACATGAAGCCGAAATATCGGAACTCTGGGGAATCTCGAGGGGAGTACTGCAGGCCCTTGTCGGAAAAGGCCTGTTGGAGAAGCTCCAGCGCGATGTGAACAGTAATTTCAGGACAGGGTTTTCCGAACCGGCGGGTCCTCCGAAAACACCGACGGCCTCGCAGCTGAAAATCATTGAGCAGCTCAGCGCCGCCGTGGAGAAAAAAGATTACAGGACCTTTCTCCTGCACGGCGTTACCGGCAGTGGAAAGACCCTGGTATACATCGAGTTCCTGAAAGCAGTCGTGGCTTCGGGCAGGACAGCTATCGTCCTGGTGCCGGAAATATCCCTGACCCCCCAGACGGCGGGCCGTTTCAGGGAACATTTCCACGACGATATCACCATCATGCACAGCGCGATGAGCGACCAGGAAAAGTACGACGCCTGGCACAGCCTCCGAAGCGGCAGAACCAGGATCGCCCTTGGGGCGCGTTCGACGGTATTCGCCCCGCTCGACAACCTCGGTGCGATCATCGTGGACGAAGAACACGACGGTGCATACAAGCAGGACAGGAACCCCCGTTACCATGCAAGGGATACGGCCGTCATGAGGGCGCTCTACAGCCGTGCGGTCTGCGTGCTGGGCTCCGCCACCCCTTCTTTTGAATCCTACAGCAACGCGCTCAACGGCAAATATACCCTTCTCCGGTTGCCGGAAAGGATCGACGGCGCGAAAATGCCACAGGTCAGGCTGATCAGCATGAAAGACAGCCCGAAGGCATCCCCGTCAATCTCCGACCTGCTCTTCCGCCAGATGGAGAAAAGGCTCGAAAAAAAAGAACAGGTTATCCTTCTGCAGAACAGGAGAGGCTATTCGGGTAGCATCTTCTGTCTTTCCTGCGGCCATATACCGCTCTGCCGCTTCTGCAACATCCCGCTGGTCTACCATGCATCCCGTCAGCAGCTCCGTTGCCATTACTGCGGCCATACCGCCGGTTACTCGGCGGCCTGCGAAAAATGCGCATCGCCGGAGATTTTCTACAGGGGAAGCGGCACCGAACGCATCGAAGAGGAGCTCAAGACGCTTTTTCCCGGTGAAAACATACTGAGGATGGATGTGGATACCACTGCAAGGAAAGGATCACACGGAAAGATCCTCAGCGATTTCCGCGACGGAAAAGCCGGTATCCTGCTCGGAACGCAGATGGTAGCCAAGGGACTCGACTTCCCTTCCGTCACCATGGTGGGTGTCCTCCTTGCCGATATCGGCCTCAACATCCCTGATTTCAGGGCATCGGAAAGGATTTTTTCTCTTCTGACCCAGGTGGCAGGAAGGGCCGGCAGGTCGAAAAAGCCCGGTGAAGTCTATCTCCAGGTCTACAATACCGAAAGTGATGTTTTCCCGGCGCTCCTGCATGGCAGTTACGAAGAGTTTTTCGCGAGGGAAACAGCGGTCAGGGAAAGCCTTCACTACCCGCCGTCGGCACGCCTCATAAAATTCGAATGCAGCTGCACGGATGAACCATCGGCGGAAGCGGCGGCGGTTACCTGCCGGGAAATTCTCGAGCGTCACCTCTCAACCGGAAAAACTTCCCTCCTCGGCCCGGCGCCTGCCGGCATTCCGCGATTGCGGGGCCGGTACCGCTACCACCTCCTGCTGAAACTGTTCGAAGGGAAACTCTCAGCTGTTTTCATCCGGCAGATGAGCGACGACATCATGCAGCGCTTCAGGAAACAGGGCGTCACGATCTCAATCGACGTGGACCCGCAGAACCTCATGTAAAGCCGCCCGAATCACTTGGCGCTTCCATGCTTTTTCTTATTTGCTTATATTTGCAATAGTTCATTCGAGGTTATTGATGCAATCACACAATCCTTTCTTAAAGCCATGACAGCATTTCAACTGAACGGAACCGCCATCAGGCAATCACCCTGGAAAGCGGCAGGGATCATCCTTTTTCTCCTTCTCCGCTACCTGTTTGTCGCTTTTTTCCTTTACGGATTTGTCTTCAAGCTCATGAAAGGATGGCTCTGGACAGATCTCATGCACAACTATTTCACCCAGCGCTTTTCAGAGCTCCCGCCTGGCTCATTCCAAGCCCTTTACCTCGAACATTTCGCCATTCCGCTGGCTCTGCCCATCGCATGGATCGTCACGGTCGGCGAGCTCATCATCGGCGTCTGCCTTGCACTGGGTTTCGCGACACGGGCAAATGCCGCTTTTGCACTCTTCCTGGTCCTTAATTTCGCCGCTGGAGGTTACTACAATCTTACCCTCCCGCCATTCATGGTTTTTTCAATCCTGATGATGATCCTGCCTTCCGGTCACTGGCTCGGCCTCGACTCTAAGCTCAGCGCCAGATATCCCGGCTCAATCTGGTTCAGATAAGGAATCATGCAAAGTAAGCCTTCCTCCCGGCTTGTCGCGGTTTTTTCGATTCTGGTCTGCGTTGCGCTGCTTGCGGCTGTCACGCAGCCCTATACCGCAAAAAACAAAACAATTCCACCTCCCCAGCAGGATATCGGGGAGATGGCATTCCGGGAGATGGACTACCGTAAAGCCGACTCCATATACAGTGCCGAACTTCTGAAAAACCCGTCAAGTGCAGAGCTTTACTGGAAAAAAGCGCGCATCCAGGTAAGCCTGGCGGAAGGAATCGATTATGGCAACCATGGGGAAAGGCTCCGTGAGTTCAGGAAAGCCGAGGAATTCGCACGAAAAAGCGTCAGCCTCGACAGCACCGGTTCAAAGGGCCATGCATGGCTTGCAGCCTCGCTTGGCATGATGGCGGATAATATCGGGGCGAAAGAGAAGCTGAAAAAGGCGAACGAAATAAAATCGGAGCTCGACAAGGCGCTCAGGCTCAACCCCAACGACGAGACTGCACTCTCCATCCTGGGCTCGTATTACCGGGAAGCTGCCGGCATCGGCTGGTTCAGGCGGCTTATGGGCAATACGTTCGTGGGGAAAATGCCGGAGGGGAACAATGAACTTGCCGAAAAGGCTTTCAGGAAAGCAATCAGTATCGACCCGCGGATCATCAGGAACTTCCACGAACTGGCGCTTCTCTGCCTCGATACCGGCAGAAAGCAGGAAGCTGTCTCGCTTCTGATGTCCGGGCTCGAAAAACCGGTCCTTTTCCCGAGCGACCGCAAACGCATCGTCGAAATGCGCACCCTGCTGAAAAAACTGGAGAACAAACAATAGCGGTTCAGGCTGTTTTTCTTTCAGACTTCACCGAGGAGCGCCCTTACACCAAGATGGTAGCTTCCGGCACCGAAACCGCTGATCACGCCTCTGCAGACTTCGGAAATCACCGATGTGCGCCTGAAAGGTTCGCGTGCATGGACATTTGAAAGATGCACCTCTATTACGGGCAGTTTCACGGCGCTTATGGCATCCCGGAGAGCTATAGAGTAATGGGTGAACGCGCCGGCATTGAGCACAACCCCCCTGAATGAACCACGGTCTTCAGCTTCGAACAGTTTTTCTGTCATGGCTCCCTCATGTTCGCTCTGGAAAAACTCGAAGGAAATATCAGGGAAACTGACGGACAGTTCCCGGTTGATGTCGTCAATGGTCTGGTGGCCGTAAATTTCAGGCTCCCTTTTTCCGAGCCGTGAAAGGTTAGGCCCGTTAAGTACAAGTATAGAGGTCGTGCTCATGTTTCGGTTCCCCCCGGCCGGTCCCTTGACCGGCCCATTCCCTGGTTGTTTGAAAACGCGTTACAGGATATACCGGCTGAGGTCCCTGTCCTCGGCCACGTGGTTCAGCCTGTCCCTGACCATATCTTCATCGATTTCCAGGTGTTCGTCCGGATAATTTTCCGGAATATTGAACATCAGTTCCTCGAGCAGGCTCGTCATGATGGTATGCAGGCGCCTTGCCCCGATATTTTCAACGGTCTCGTTCACTCTGGCGGCTATCCTCGCGATCTGGCGGATGGCACCGTCGGTGAATGAAAGCTTCACCCCTTCGGTCGCCAGAAGCGCCGTATACTGTTTGATCAGCGCATTGTTGGGCTGCGTGAGGATCAGGAAAAAATCTTCCTCCGTCAGGCTCTTCAGTTCCACCCTGATGGGAAAACGGCCCTGAAGCTCGGGGATGAGGTCCGACGGCTTGGCGACATGGAAGGCGCCCGAAGCGATAAACAGCACATGGTCTGTCTTGACGATACCGTACTTGGTGGCAACTGCAGAACCTTCGACGATAGGCAGAAGGTCCCGCTGGACCCCCTCCCTGCTCACATCGGGCCCCTTGCTACCGGCACCGGTCGATGCCGAGGCGATCTTGTCGATCTCGTCGATGAAAACAATGCCTGACTGCTCGACCTTGTTGATCGCCTCCTTGACGACCGAGTCCATATCGATGAGCTTCTGCACTTCCTCGTTCTCGAGGATCTTCCGTGCTTCGGCGATCGTGACCCTCCGCTTCTTGCGCTTGCGTGGAAGGCCGCTCATGAGGTCCTGCATGATCCCGCCAATCTCCTCCATCTGCCCGAGAGGGCCGAGGATCTGCATCATGCCACCGGGAGAGTCGCTCGTGACGTCCATTTCGATCTGCCGTTCCTCGAGCTTGCCGCTGCGGAGGCGTTCGCGCATTTTCTGACGGCTGCGCCGGTTGATCTCGGCAGACTGGTCCGCGGAAGCGTCTTCGACGGGGACAAGGGCTTTTTCATCCTCTTGCTCAGGCTCCTCGTCACCGGAAGTGACGGGGGGAAGAAGTATGTCGAGCAGACGGTCTTCGACCAGCTGCACGGCTTTCTCCTTTACTTCTTCCGTTTTTTCGCTCTTGACCATCGCGACCGACTGGTCGACCAGGTCCCGGATCATTGATTCCACATCCCGCCCGACGTAACCGACTTCGGTGAATTTCGATGCTTCGACCTTGACGAAGGGAGCTTTCGCGAGCTTGGCGAGCCGCCTGGCAATTTCGGTTTTCCCGACGCCGGTCGGGCCGATCATGATGATGTTGTTGGGCATGATCTCATCGCGGAGGTCATCGCTCACATTCTGCCGCCTGAGCCTGTTACGCAGGGCTATGGCGACGGATTTCTTCGCATCCTTCTGGCCGATGATATAATTGTCCAGAAGAGAGACGATCTGGTTCGGCGTAAGGTTGCCTTCCGCAATCGCGCTTCTGGATGCCCTCGAAACGGGCGATGCTGCCGGAAGTTCCCCTTCACTGTTGTTACTCATTACAAAACATTTATGATTGTTTCCGGAAAAACAGGCGGTGCCGGAATACAACCGGCATGCCGCGATACCGAATGGATAAATTCTTCAGGCTTCTTCGACCACGATGTGATCGTTGGTATAGATGCAGATGTCGGCAGCGATTTTAAGGCTCTCCTCGACGATTTCCCGCGCAGAGAGCGCAGAATGCTTCATGAGCGAACGGGCTGCAGCCAATGCGTACATGCTCCCGCTTCCGATGGCAACGATGCCGTCTTCAGGTTCTATCACGTCGCCGGTGCCCGAAATGATCAGCGCCCTGTCCTTGCTGACAATGGCAAGCATTGCCTCGAGCCGCCTGAGGTACTTGTCGGTCCTCCAGTCCTTCGCAAGCTCCACTGCCGCCCTGTCGAGCTTGCCGTTGAACGCTTCGAGTTTCTCTTCGAACCGGTCGAGAAGCGTTACGGCATCGGCCGTGGCGCCAGCAAAGCCCGCAACGAGCTTGCCCTGGTAAAGCCTCCTGATTTTACGGGTAGAGTGCTTCATCACCGTGTTGCCGAGGGTCATCTGCCCGTCGCTGCCAAGCGCGGCGGCGCCGTCCCTGAGCACACCGATAACCGTTGTGGACCTTATTATCGGCTTTTCTTCTTTTTTCATGTACTTAAAATATTTTTTTCCTCAGTCTTGCAACTGGAATATGCATTTGTTCGCGGTATTTTGCTACAGTTCTCCTCGCTATGTTCACACCTTTTTTCGTAAGCAATTCGGTCAGGCTGTCATCGCTCAGCGGTGAAGACTGGTCCTCGGAACCGATCATTTCAGCGATATACTGGCGGATGATCTTGCTCGAAAGATCTTCCCCCTCTTCGGTCGAAAGCCCTCCGCTGAAAAAATATTTCAGTTCGAAAACGCCGTACCTCGTCTGGACATATTTGCCGTTGACGGCACGGCTGATGGTTGAAATATCGAGCCCCGTATCGGCGGCGATGGTCTTCATGCCCAGCGGCACCAGACGGGAAGGGCCAAAGACAAAAAAATCATACTGCCGCTTCATGAGCGCCTCGATCACCTTCATGAGCGTCTGGCGGCGGGTTTCGATGGCGGAGATGAACTCGTTCGCCCGCTGCTGGTTCTGCCGGATGAACTGTTTTTCCTCTTTCGGCCCCTTCCGGTTCTTCAGATGGTCCTGATAACGATCGGACACCCTGACGGACATAGAACTCCTGTCGTTGAGGACTGCCGTCAGCTCGCCGTTTTCGTAGGTAACCACAAAATCCGGGCTGACATAGTGTCCGCCTTCGTCATGAAAGCTGCCCGGATGGGGATCGAGGCTCGTTATGGCGTTTATTGCCGCTTCAACCTTTTCGGGAGGTTCTCCGAGCCTTTTGAGTATCCGTTCGAAGCGACGGTTGAGAAAATCGTCGAAATGCTCCCGGAGGATGAGCGAGGCCGTGGTGAACGCAGCGGGATCGAACCTGGCCTGCCGGACCTGCAGCTGGACCAGGAGGCGCTCGCGCAGGTTACGCGCCGCGATACCCGGAGGATCGAGAAAACGGATTTTACGGATGATCGACTCGAGCTCTTTGCGGCCAACTTCGATACCTTCAACTTCAAGACTGTCGATGATCACCTCGTCCCTTTCCGTAAGGTATCCGTCACTGTCGAGGTTCCCCAGAACTTCCATGGCAATGCGGATCTCCCTCCTGCCCATACCCTCCTGGAGCGCCAGCTGCTTGAGCAGGGTTTCATGGAAGCTGTCATGCTGCACAGCCTGGAAAAACCGTTCTTTCGGGGTGCTGTCGTACGTGAAGCTCATCCTCCCACCGAAATCATCGGAAGTGGACGAGGAGGTATCACGATGTTCGTTGAGCGAGCTTTTCCTGAACCTGTCGAGGGAATCGAACATGTCGTCGTTTTCCTGCAGGCCGGACTCGGTTACAGCATCGTCTACACTGTCCTTCTTTTCTTCTTCAAGCTCGAGCAGCGGATTTTCCTGCAGTTCCTCGTAAATCCTCTGTTCGAGGCTCAATAACGGCAGCTGCAGCAACTGGCTGCCCAGGATCTGCTGGGCGGAAAGCTGGGTTTTCTGTTTCTGTTGAAGCTTTATTCCTGGCATTTCTTCATGGGGGAAGAATCGATGAACTGTTTCAGTGCGATAAACCAATCTTCGCCGTAGAGCTCCTCGAGCGCTTTACGGACATAATCGACAAGAGGCATATTGAGTTCCCTGCCCTTTTCGGCCGCATGCCTGCACATGGCATGCCTTTCATAGACAAGATAGTCCAAACCGAATTTTTTTCTCACCCTTATCGGAAACAATCGGCACGACAGAGGTTTCGGAAACGGACATGAACCCCGTGCAAAGGCCGTTTCAATAGCGCAAGTCGTAATTCCGTCTTCAATACAGGTGAACACGCACTCCCTGTTTCCGATGGTCTTTGAATATGGCCTGCCCTGATATGTTTCAACTCCCCCGTGCCGGCGAAAATATTTTCTGTTTTTTTCAGGAAGCATCCTCAGAAGCTCTTCCGGAGGGGACATGAGCTGCGACGCTTCTTCTTCGCTCAGTGGCGCACCAAGCTCCCCTTCAATGCAGCACTGGCCGGCGCATTGCCGGAGGTCGCACGTAAACCTGGCATCCAGAAGTTCCCTGTCCGCGAGAACATCGCCTATGGAAATAATCGACATGAACCGGAAAGCTTCTTAAGTAATATTTAAGCAAAATTAAGTAAAATTCCATAAGTTGCCGCCATTGCCGAAATTTCCGCCGTCATTTTTTTAGACGCGCAAACCCTTCTCCGGCTTGCTGCTTCGACGAAATTTTCATAGCTATAGACATGTAACCTCAGGGGGGTGGAAAGTTCAAACGCTACACTACACACACCACACACATTACATACACACACAAAGCAGAAACAGCATGATCGTCATCGATGGCAGAAAGGTCGCAGAGGACCTGAAAAACGAACTGAAAACCGGCATCGAACAATACCGTCGCTCCATCGGAAAGGTCCCGGGGCTTTCCATCATCATCGTTGGAGAAGACCCGGCCTCGCAGGTCTATGTACGCAATAAAGCCAAAACTTGCAAAGAACTGGGCATCTTCTGCCGGATTATCGAACTGCCGCCGGAAACATCGCAGGAAGCGCTCCTCGGCACGATTGCAGCGGAAAACCTTGATCCGGACATTCACGGCATCCTTGTCCAGCAGCCCCTGCCGCCACATATCGACGAGTTTGCCGCGACCATTGCCATCAATCCATCGAAGGACGTCGACGGATTCCACCCCGAAAACCTCGGTCGCCTCGTCATGGGTCATCTCGACAGCTGTTTCGTGAGCTGCACGCCCTTCGGTATTCTCGAACTGCTCGAACGGCACCGCATCCGTACAAGCGGCATGCACTGCGTCGTTGTCGGAAGAAGCAATATCGTCGGCAAGCCTGTTGCAAACCTCATGCTGCAGAAACATGGCGCAGCGAACTGCACGGTCACCGTATGCCATTCAGCAACCGAAGACCTGACGTTTTTCACGCGGCATGCGGACATCCTCATCGTGGCGGTCGGCAAACCCGGCTTCATCACTGCGGATATGGTCAAAAAAGGCGCCGTGGTCATCGATGTCGGAAACACCCGTATCGAAGACCCGTCTGCGAAATCGGGATACCGTTTTGCCGGCGATGTCGATTACGGAAGCGTTTCGGCTGTCGCCTCCGCGCTCACTCCGGTCCCGGGAGGCGTCGGGCCGATGACGATCGCGATGCTCCTGAAAAATACCGTTCTCTCTTTCAAACGCGTAAACAGGCTCTGACAGGGATATGGCGAAAATATCGACACGGTTCGTCTGCACCAACTGCGGAGCCGTCAGCCTGAAATACCAGGGCAAATGCTTCGAATGCCGTAGCTGGGGAACATTGCAGGAAGTACATGACGAACCTGAAAAAAAATCCCGCGCGAAGTCTGCCCCAGGCGCCCACGCCGCCGTCGAGAACCTGCTCGACGCAAAACCGTCGGAGTTCAGGCGGCTTCTCACGGGAATCGGAGAGCTTGACAGGGTTCTGGGCGGCGGGCTCATGGAGGCTTCGGCAATCCTTGTCGGCGGAGAACCGGGAATCGGCAAATCAACCCTGATGCTGCAGCTGGCCCCGCGCCTTGCGCCCCGGAAAGTACTTTACATCGCAGGCGAGGAGTCGCCGAACCAAATCCGTGAACGTGCCATGAGGCTTGGCATCGGGGCGGAAAACCTCCGGCTTTTCGCTGAAACCGGGCTCGAGCGCATCCTCGCCGTCATCGAACACGAAAAGCCGGCGATGGTGATCGTCGATTCGATCCAGACCGTCTCGTCGGAGGAGTACCAGAGTTCGGCCGGGACCATCACCCAGATACGGGAATGCGCCTCGATGCTTATACGGGAAGCAAAGCGGCAGAACGTCATCCTCTGCATCATCGGCCATATCACCAAGGAAGGCGCCCTCGCCGGGCCCAAAGCTCTGGAACACATGGTTGACACCGTCCTGCAGTTCGAGGGTGAAGGATGGCAGCGGTACAGGATCGTCCGTTCGGTGAAAAACCGTTTCGGCCCGACCAACGAGATCGGCGTGTTCCGCATGGATGAAAAAGGGCTGGAAGAGGTCGGCAATCCTTCGGAATTCTTTATTTCGGGAAGGATCAGCGATGTCCCCGGCAATTCGATCCTCGCCGCCATTGAAGGAACGAGGGCGCTGCTGGTCGAAGTTCAGGCGCTCGTCGCAAAAACAGGCTTTTCCATGCCTCAGCGCATCAGTACCGGGTTCGACCTGAAACGCATGTCCATCATTCTCGCCGTGCTTGAAAAAAGGCTCGGGTTCGAAACGTGGGGACAGGATGTCTTCGTGAAAATTGCGGGCGGCCTCAAGCTTGCGGAACCCGCTGCCGACCTTGCAGTCGCGGCGGCCATCGCTTCCGGCCTGCAGGGCAAGCCTCTCGATCCCTTCGCGGTATGCTGCGGCGAAATCGGCCTCTCCGGAGAACTCAGGGCTATAAGCGACGGTGAACGGAGGATCAGGGAAGCGGCTCATCTCGGATTCAGGAAAATCGTGCTTCCCGAAGCGAACATCCGCGAGCTCAAGCCGTCGATCAGAAAACTCCCGATCGCCATTGCAGGCTGCAGGGTGCTCCATGATGCCCTTGCGGCGCTCGATCTCTGAGGGATACCTGGTACTGTTCCCGCTGTTCGTGTGTTACCGGCCGGATGTTGGGAAAAAATTTCGACCGGCTTCGTTTACTTATCGCTTTTGACTTTGTTACATTGCAGTTTTAAAGAGACTGCAGAAACAAGGAGGTCCCGATGATGCGAATCCTGGTCCATTGGCTCATAAACGCCGTTGCCGTCTATGCAACCGCACACCTGCTCGACGGCATCCATATCAGAAGTTTCGGAACGGCCATCCTGGTCGCCCTGGTGCTCGGCCTCATCAACGCCATCGTCAGGCCGGTCCTGGTATTTTTCTCCATCCCGTTCATCATTGTCACCCTCGGGCTTTTTCTGTTCGTCATCAATGCGCTGCTCCTTCAGTTTGCAGCCTCCGTTGTCGGCGGGCTGACGATCGACGGGTTCTGGTGGGCCGTGGCGGGCTCGCTGCTCATCAGCGTCATTGCATGGACAATCAGCACGGTCTTCAACTTCTGAAAATGCCCCGAGCCCAGGAATCAGTATTACCATGAAAGGCGAAGCACAGGCAATCGTCCTGCAGAAACCCAACAAGCTCAGGCTCCAGCAGGCATCGTACCAGGCGTCCCACCCCAACGACGTTATCGTAAAAACCATCGCGAGCACGATAACCCCGGGATTCGACAGGCTCCTGCTCACCAACAAGGCGGTGTCGAACAAGGTGTTCAACTATCCGCTCATGCCCGGAAGCGAATCCATCGGCCAGGTCGTGAAGACCGGCGGCGGGGTCACTGACCTGAAGGCCGGAGATTTTGTCTATGCGTTCAAGGGAAACCGCTGGACGGGCGTCGAGCCGTATTTCGGATGCCATGCGGAAATCATTCCCACATCGCGTGAAAACCTCTTCGCTCTGGGCCGCCAGCCGGTCCATCGTGACCTCCTGACCGGGCTTCTCGCCTACGCGATAAGCGCCATAAGAAAAATCGACATCAGCCATTCATCGAGAATTCTTCTGCTCGGGCTTGGCTCCGTCGGGCTCATGGTATCGGAATACCTCTACAGCCTCGGGTACAGGCACGTCGATGCGGTTGAAACATTCGGCATACGCGGCCAGATGTCCCATGCAGAACACCTCGCCATCGAACTCGAGGACTTCACGACAGAGTTCAACAACTCCTACGACATCATTTTCGAAACAACGGGCAGGATCCTTCTTGTCGAAAAAGCCATCCATCTCCTCAAACCGGGCGGCAGGATCATGCTCATGGGCAACTATGAAGTGATGGCATACGACTACCGCCTGATTCAGCACAAGGAACCGGTGATCATCTGCTCGGCTGTAACGACGATACCCGATATCATCGAAGCTTCAGCCATCCTCACCGACGACAAGTTCGACAGCGAAAAATTTTTCACCAACGTATTCCCCGTCTCGCAGTACGAGCTCGCCTACCGGGCGGCCCTCGACAGCAAGGAGTCCATCAAGGCTGTAATCTGCTGGATTTGAACCCCTGGAAAACGATCGCTTATGGGAATTGCAGTCCAGCTCAAAGGCCTGACGAAACGGTTCGGAACGGTTACCGCCAACAAAGACGTCGATCTTTCGATCGAAGAAAAGAGCATCCATGCGATCGTAGGTGAAAACGGCGCGGGAAAAAGCACCCTCAGCAAAATAATTTACGGAATGTACCTCCCGACCTCGGGAGAAATCGCCATCCATGGAATGAAGGTCCGGTTCGGCTCGCCGAAGGATGCGATCGATGCGGGCATCGGAATGGTCCACCAGCACTTCATGCTTGTCCCGGAGCTTACGGTGACTGAAAATATCATCCTCGGCAACGAGCATGCCTGGCTTCTGGGTAGGATTCCACTGAAAAAACTGGAGGGGACGATCCTCGACGAGGCAGGAAAATCCGGGTTTTCGATCGATCCCGCAGCTCCTGCCGGCTTGCTGAGCGTCGGCGAAGAACAGCGGGTTGAACTGCTCAAGCTGCTCTGCCACGATGCCTCCATCCTTATCCTCGACGAACCTACAGCGGTCCTGACCCCATCGGAAACCGACCGTCTGTTCGAAATCCTGCGTTCCCTGAAGGAAAAAGGGAAGACCATCATCCTGATCACCCACAAGCTCGACGAAGTCCTGGCGATTGCCGATACGGTAAGTGTGATGCGGAAAGGTGAAATCGTCGGCACCATGCCGACCGCTTCGATAACGAAACCCGAGCTCGCCACAATGATGGTCGGGCGAAACGTCCTGCTCCGTACCGAAAATCCGCCATCCCTGCCTGGAAGAACAGTGCTCGAGGTGAACAATCTGAATTTCAGGACGGCAGAGGGCAAATCGATGCTGCAGAAGCTCACGTTCAGCATCCGCGCCGGGGAAATCTACGGTATCGCCGGTGTCGAGGGCAACGGCCAGAGCGAACTGCTTCAGGCGCTCTGGGGGCTCGTCCCGCAGGGAAGCACCGTGTCCGGAGATATCGGGCTCAACGGCACATCGATCATCGGCAGGAAACCGCGGGAAATCGCCGCCATGGGAGCTTCCCATATTCCCGAAAACCGCCACCGGCATGCAGTCATTCTCGATTACCCTGTTGCCGACAACCTCATTTTCGGACGCCACCGGGAAGAGGCCTTCAGCAAAGGGTTCGGTTTCAGCAGAAAATCCATCGGTGAGAACACGAAAAAGCTCGTTGCCGATTTCGACATCAGGTGCGACAATCCTTCACGACAGACGCTCGGCTCGCTTTCAGGAGGGAACCAGCAGAAAGTGGTGCTCGCCAGGGAGCTCAGCCGGCCGGGTATTTCTTTCATCATCCTGGCTCAGCCTACAAGAGGAGTCGATATCGGCGCGATTGAAACGATCCACCGCAAAATTATCGAAGCCCGAAGGAACGGTATCGCCATCCTGCTCATTTCATCGGAGCTCGAAGAGATCATAGCACTTTCAACCCGGATAGGCTGCATCTACAACGGAACGATCCGGCACGAATTCACGCTCGAGGAAACCGCGGCGAAGAGGATGGATGAAGACCGTTTCAGAAGAGAGATCGGACTGCATATCACCTGATGAACACACTCGGCATGCTGCAGAACACAAAACGGTTCATAACTCCAATCGCATCGGTCCTGCTTGCCTTCCTTGCAAGCGCTGCGGTCATCGCCCTTACCGGAAGGGACCCCCTGATGATTTTCTCGAAAATGGGAATGGCCGTCTTCGGATCGCAGTACGGGCTCGGGCAGGTGGTCTTCAGGCTGGGGACACTCACACTTGTCGGCCTTGCCGTCGCGATTCCCTACAGGGTCAGGCTTTTCAACATCGGCGGCGAAGGTCAACTCCAGATGGGAGCTTTTGCAGCAGCCATGGCAGGGGCGTTTCTCCCCGGATTCCTGCCGTGGCCGGCGGCATCCCTCATCTGCATCCTGGCCGGCATGACGGCGGGAGCTTCATGGGCACTCCTTGCCGGAGCGCTGAAAATCCGTTTCGGCGTCAACGAGGTCATATCGACCATCATGCTCAATTTCATCGCCCAGGGATTTACCGGCTACCTGCTGACCTATCACTTCGCCGTCCCATCCACCGTCCACACCCCTCCCGTATCGGAAGGGTCCGTCATACCCTCCCTTGCGTCCCTGACCGGGCTGTTCACAAGCTCCCCGGCAAACGCAAGCATCATACTCTCGCTCGGGGCCGCCATTTTCTTCCATCTCCTCATCTTCCACTCACGGTACGGGTTTGAAATGCGGGCCGCAGGACTTCAGGCGGAAGCATCGGATTACGGAGGCATCGACACTTCCCGGCACATCCTTGCAGCCATGGCTGCCGGTGGTGCCGCCGCCGGGCTTGGTGCGGCCAACATCGTACTCGGGTACAAACAGTATTATGAAGCCGGCATGACCGACGGTGCCGGATTCGCAGGTATCGCCGTTGCGCTGCTTGCCGGAGCGCATCCGCTCTGGGTCATTGCGTCGGCACTGTTTTTCGCAACACTCGAATACGGAGGGCTGTCGGTCAATGCTTATGTGCCCAAAGATATCTTCATGATCATCCAGGCGCTTACGATTTTCCTTGTCATCGGGTTCAATGCGGCAAAGAAACGGTAATGGCAAAATCCGTTTTACCGCCCGAAAAATCACGGAGGCTTTGCCCTCTTACCGTATTTTTTCTTATTATTAACGTACATGTTATGCCGATACTATTCCCGATAATGAAGACCAGCAACGATCATGGCTAAAAAACCAACCCAGGAGAAAGCAGCAGATAAAGCTCCTGCAAAAAAAACAGTCATCAAAGAGACTGCTGAAAAAGCACCGGCGAAGAAAGCCGTAAAAAAAGAAGTCGAAAAAAAGGAAACAACCCTGAAAGCGCCGGCAAAAAAAGCCGCACCGAAAAAAGCGGATAAAGCACCTGAGAAAACAACGGCCAAAACCGAGGCAAAAGCCCCGAAGACGGTAAAAAAAGCCAAAGGGAAACCTGAAATCAGTCCGGAAGGGCGTGAAGAGCATATTCGGATCGCAGCTTACTACCGGTGGGAACAAAAAGGCAGACAGGAAGGTTCTCATGAGCAGGACTGGCTTGAAGCCGAAGGATTCCTTTTCGAGTAAACCCTTTTTATCTCATGCAAAAGGTCATTCTCAGGGAATGGCCTTTTTTTTTACCCTGATTTGTACCCTATGTCGAGAAAGTTCGTATCCGGCCTCTTCAGCTCGCTCT
The DNA here is from genome assembly GCA_013334565.1 of Chlorobiaceae bacterium. Lineage (GTDB taxonomy): Bacteria > Bacteroidota > Chlorobiia > Chlorobiales > Chlorobiaceae > Chlorobium. The sequence goes on along the minus strand of JAAXXI010000027.1, from coordinate 326 downwards.
CGCTCATCGCTGCAGGTATGTGGCTTGTCATCCGCATCATCCTCGAATATTTCGGCTTCATCAGCGACGGAAACGACAGGACCACCGGAATCAAGGACCTGAGGGAAGACTATAAAAAAGCCAACTACCGATAGAAAATCCCCCCCCCCCCGGCTCAAGGTCTCGCCACGGTAAGTTCGACAGGCTGCCCCGGCTGCAAACCGGTCCCTGCCGACGGCTTCTGGCTGATAACCGTGTTCGGCACCAGCATTCCAGAAGGTTCGTAGATCACCTTTCCAAGGGTAAGACCGGCACCGGCAACCACTTGCTCTGCCTGTGCAAGTGAC
>JAAXXI010000026.1 GCA_013334565.1 Chlorobiaceae bacterium | reverse complement strand
AAACTGTCCGATTTTGCCCGGAAAATCGGCAGCGAAACCCCCGTCTCCTCCCGAAAAAGCATCGAGATGCATGAGAGCTGGGCTTCGGAGGGAGAAAAGGAGTTCTGGATAGCTGAAACGGCCGGGCTCGATACCCGCTCCTTCACCATACCGATGTACTACCGCGTCATCGGCCCCCTCCCATTCGATCGCCTGCAACATGCGTGGTCGACACTGGTTGAGAGGCACGATGCGTTGAAAACCTTTTTCAGGCAAGATCTGACCGGTAAGCTTGCAAGACACGTCGACAACTCGGGCAAAAGCTCCATCGAATACGCCGAAATGCCTGACAGGGAAACCGCTGTCGCCCATATCCGGGTGCGCCAGGCAGATTCACTGTCAATGACGGTCGCACCACTCTGGAGGGCTGGGTTGGTCAGTGCGGTTGATAGCGGCGAGCAGTACTTCTGGATGGCAATTCACCATTCGATCGCCGACGGGGAGTCGCTCGGCGCACTCCTCAATGAACTGGCCAGCCTGCTCGCAGGGTCGGATTTGCCTGATTTGCAAAAGGGATGCGGATATTTCGCCGCTCGTGAGCACGCTTATCTCGACTCGGATGACGCAACCTCCGACGCCGGGTTTTGGCAGGGTTTGCTTAAGGATCTTCCTGCGACGGCTTTTGAAGAGCTGCCCCTGGATTCACCAAGGTCACCCGCAACCCCTACTGGAAACCACCGCCTGAGCATCCTCATCGACAGGCAGACTGCAGAGGGAGTCCGAACCATTGCGAGAAGGCATGAATCAAGCCTCCATTCGCTGATGATCGCCCTGCTTGCGATGGAGGTTAACCGTCGAACCGGAAGGTCCAGAGTGCTCGTCGGCACGCCTGCATCCCTGAGGGAGTCAGCGACCGATTCCCGGACGGTAGCTTACGGCATCAACATGCTTCCCCTCCCGGTAACCGTCGGCAGGAACATGCCGTTCGGTGAGATCCTTCGTGCGACGCAATCCCTCATGGCCGAAGCCCTGCAGCATGCACGGTACCCGTTCAACCTCATCTGCAGGAACTTCTGGAAAGCCCGGCCGGAACTGCGAGACCCTCAGCGCTTCCCGATGTTTGATCTCGCCGTTACGGAAAACCCCTTCTGCTCCGGCAACGGCGAGCAGCAAAAATTCATAAGGGACGTCGTACCGGATACGGCGTCCTGGTACGAGTTCACCGAGGCAATGCCAGGACAGGATGTCGTCCTGATCCATGAGGAACAGGACGGCAACGGTATGTTCCTGCAACTACAGTTCAATGCTGCCGTATTTTCGAAAGCGACCGCAGGGAACTGGGCCGAAGCGGTCGCTGCATGGCTCAACTGGCTTGGCGAGGAGCCGGCACATGCCGATGAACCGCTTCCCCGCCTCCTTCCCCACGAGGTCGAACTCCTCAAGAGGCTGGAAACGGCAAGAAAGGTCGACAGGCCGAGGTTCCGCTTCCACGAACTTTTCGAAACCGTCGTGGACCGTCCGGGACAGGATATTCGACCGGCAATATCCGCTTCCGGCATCTCAATGAATTATCGTGAGCTTGAAGCGGATTCGAACGGCATATCCTGGCTCCTGCAGCAGCACGGAGCGCGACGGGGCTCTGTCGTCGCCGTCCTGACAGGCTGTTCACCGCGGTTGCCTTCCGTTGTCCTTGCAATCTGGAAAGCCGGGGCAACCTACCTCCCCTTAGATGCGGCTTTGCCGGAAACCCGCAGGTTATTCATGATGAAGGATGCCGGATGCTCGCTCCTGGTCTCGATCGATGCGGAGACGTCGATCGAGACCCCGGGTTCGAAAGTTCCGACGCTCGTCCTGCCGAAAATCGACGGCATTACCTCTTGCGCACAGGTACGTCCAGCCGTTGCCGGTTCGCCGGATGATATTGCCTACATCATCTACACTTCTGGATCGACCGGTGCACCCAAAGGGGTCCTTGTCAGCCATGCGAACTACATCAACCTGGTGCTCGGGTCCTCGGAGATACTCGGCATAAGACCAGATGACCGTTACCTGATGTCCGCTTCACCATCGTTCGATGTCTCGCTTTCCGACATCGGCGTGCCGCTGTCGAGTGGAGCAGCCGTATGTCCCGTAACTGAAGAGGTGATCCAGTCCCGGGCATTGTTCCTTGAGTTCCTGCACAATGAAGCGATAACCGTCGTCGACACCACTCCGGCATACCTTGCGCTATTCCACGATACCGGATTGCCCCCGACGGTGAGGCTCCTCATTACCGGTGGTGAAGCTCCCCTGCCGGCCGACATAAAAAAGCATGCCGGTACGATTCCCTATTTCAATGCATATGGACCTACCGAAAACACGATCACCAGCACGATAGGAAAGTTGAGCGACAGGGAGCCTGAGCTCATGACTGCAGGACGGCCGCTTCCCAACACCTTCGTCCTGATCCGCGATGGGGCCGGCATTCCCGTGGTGCCGGGTTCTGCCGGAGAGATCCTGCTGGGCGGAACCGGAGTGGCATCGGGATACCTTGACCGGCCTGACCTTACCCGCGAAAAGTTCGTCGAGAGCCCCGAGGGACGCATTTACAGATCGGGGGACCTCGGAAGGTGGCTGCCCGACGGTTCGCTTCAGGTTATCGGAAGGATCGACGGACAGTTGAAGTTCAATGGCATACGGATTGAGCCGGGGGAAATCGAATATACCCTGTCTGAGCATCCTGCCGTCTCGCAGGCGGTCGTCCTGAGCCACTGTGAAAAGAACGGCATAAAAAGCCTCTGGGCCTTCGTACTCCTCTCTCCTGGCCGGAAAGCGGATGGACCACCGGACTGGAACCGCTACCTTGCGGAACACCTGCCATCCCGCATCCTCCCCTCCGGGGTGTTCGTCGTTGAGAAAATGCCCGTCACCCTTACCGGCAAAATCGACCGTACGCTGCTCCTGAACATCATCGAGGAGAAAAGGGAAAACGGTTCTGGACTCACTGTTCCGGCCGACGAACTCGAACGCATGATCGGTGAAGTCTGGAGCTCGGTCTTCCGTCAGCGCGCCATCCATCGAGAAGACAATTTCTTCGCCCTCGGAGGCCACAGCCTGCTTGCGATCAGCGTCGCCCACAAGCTCGAAACATTGCTCGGACGCCCGGTACCTGCCCGGCATCTCTTTGCCGAGCCCACATTGGCAGGGTTCTCCGGAAAATTGCGTGAAAACATCACTGGCGAACAAATAGCGTTAAAGGCAACTGACAGCGCAACCGTCGGACAGCAGGAGTTCTGGGTCGCCGAGCGCGCAGGATTCAGCACCGGCGGCTTCAATATGACGCTGATCCTTTCGGTGCGACAGGAGAAAGTGACAATCGAGCGGTGGCGGGAGATATGGAACCTCATCGCCTTGAGGCATGAAGCGCTGAGGACATCGTTCTTCGAGGAACCTTCCGGAAAACTGCAGCGGCTTGTCGCCGGGAAATCGGAGGTGGCGCTCGACATTTTCGACGCCGCGAGCGAAACCGGGGCGCTGGCCATGATCAGAAACCTGCTGGCAGAACCCTTTTCGATGACCTCGCCGCAGCTCTGGCGGGCTGGACTGGCAAGGGTTGCCGACGGCGACGATCTCATCTGGCTGGCGATGCACCACTCGATCAGCGACGGGCTCTCGCTCGCCATCCTCGTTGATGAGCTGGCGGCCCTTGTGAAAAACGAAATTCTTGAACCGGCTGCGCCTGCTTTCAGCACGATTGCCGCCGCCGAGGAGCGGTACCTTGAAGGCGAGGCCTCTGCAACCGACGCCTCATACTGGAAAACCGCGTTCGACAGCCTCATCGAACGGGACCCGGGGGCTTTCGACGAATGGCACCTGGACAAGCCACGTCCTACCCGGCGGGAAGCCTCTTCAAAATTGGGGCGTTATTGTTTTCACAGGCATATCGATACGCTTACGGCAGAACGTCTCAGGTCGACCGCAAGCCGAAACGGTTCAAGCATGCACGCCCTCATGCTCGCCCTGACAGGACATGAGGTCAGGCGGCGCACGGGACGGACAGGATTCGTCATCGGCACCACAGCATCGATCCGCCAGTCTGAGGCGGAAGCGCGAACCGTCGGATACTGCATCAACATGCTGCCTCTGACGATGCCGCCCCCCGGGGACGGAACGATCGATGCTTCGATACGATCGATGCAACAGAGCCTCGCCGAAGCTTTCCAGCACGCACGCTACCCGTTCGCCCGAATCTGCAGCGACTTCCGTCAGCAGCATCCCCAAATGAAGATGCACCCCTCGCGATATCCGCTTTTCGACATCGCGGTCACCGAAAACCCTTCACCGGGAAGCGCATCCCCATCGGCGCTTGTACCGGTGAAAGCAGCCGGAACCAATGAAGGGGAAGACGGACGACTTCAGGAAAACGCTCCACTGCAGGATCTGGTGCTGGTACACGAAGAACAGTCCGACGGAAGCATAAGGCTGGCCTGGTACGCAGACGCGGCGATCTACAGCCGTGACGTGGCGAAAACATGGATCGATTCGATTGCCGGATGGATGCGATTCATTGCCGGATGCCGCAGCGAGAAGTCGATTCGCCTTCCGAAGCTCCTTCCGCACGAGCAGAAGCTTATCGATACCTGGCAGTACGGCGCCAGGCTTCCGTTTCCCGCGCCGTCTCTCCCTGCACTGTTCGACAAATTTGCAAAAGATGCGCCGGACTCGCCGGCAATCGTGACCGACCGAGGGGTCAGGCGTTATCGTGACGTTTCGATCAGCAGCCGAACCCTGTCAGAAGCTCTCGTCAGGACAGGCTTGAAAAGGGGCGAAGCTGTCGCAGTCTACACATCGAGATCGGCGTCCCTCCCTGAAACGGTAATGGGGATCTGGAAATCGGGTGGATGCTACGTACCGATGAGCAATGAGTTGCCGGAGGAGCGTCTCGCGTTCATGATGAGTGACTGCAGCGCCCGAATCCTCCTCGTACTGGACGGACTGACCCTTCCGACAGCTCTCGAAACATCAGCCGACCTCGTCCTCAGGCCCGAAGAACTTGATCTGTCAACACAATCTGGAGAGAATGGACTGCCTTATCCAGGGCCGGAAGAGAGAGGCTGTATCATCTATACGTCGGGCACTACGGGAAAGCCAAAAGGTGTCGTGCTGCATCATGGCGGTATGCTCAACCTCGGTCTTGCAGGCGCAGAAAAACTTGGTATCAGAACCGATGACCGGATGATGATCATGGCGGCCCCCTCCTTCGACCTCTGGCTTAGCGACATTTCTGTTTCTTGGAGCAGCGGTGCCGCGATCGTTCCTGTAACCCGCTCCGACATCGAAGATCTGCATGAAATGCGCTCGCTGATGGCCCGGCTGAAAGTCAGCGTGGCGACCATGTCGCCATCCTACCTCCGCCAGTTCGAGCGCTCAGCGTTTCCTGGCCTGCGTATTCTGATGACTGTCGGTGAGCCACCCATCCCCGCGGATGCACGGCATTATGCCGAATCACTCGAGTACTTCAACGGATACGGCCCGACAGAAAACTCGGCCGCATCGACGATTGGACGCATCGACGGTGAGGCAGAACTGATCGATGTCGGAAAGCCGCTCAGCAACACGGCCGTCCAGGTCCTCGACAATGAGGGAGATCCCGTACCTCCAGGCGTTTACGGCGAGATCTGGCTTTCAGGGAAAGGTCTTGCCGAAGGGTACCTCGGTCTCCCCGAACTGACTGCTTCGGCATTCGTAGAAACCGACACAGGGCGCAGATACCGATCCGGCGACCTCGGACGCTGGCTTCCGTCAGGCACCCTGCAGATCCTTGGCCGATCGGACAGCCAGGTCAAGCTCAGGGGACAGCGCATCGAGCTCGGGGAAATCGAAAACTGCCTTGAAAGCATTCCTGAAATCCGGCATGCAGTCGCCCTGATTCAAAAACAGGATGAATACTCCTGGGTGCTCAAGGCGGCAGTAAGCCTGGTTCCCGGATCAGTCCCCGCTTCCCCTGCTCAATGGACGGCGTTCCTCTCCGGTCGACTCCCTTCTTGGATGATCCCGTCCGCGATATCGATCGTCAGGACGATCCCGCTTAACGCATCGGGAAAAACCGATATGCATGCGCTGACCGCCGAAATGGCGTCACACCCGGACGACACCAATACACTCGACGTTCCTTCGGCAAAACCGCCATTGACCACCGCCGAACAGCGTATCGCTGAAGTCTGGACCGAACAGCTCGGGCTCTCGGCTATTGGTCCATACGACAACTTCTTCGAACTCGGGGGTGACAGCCTGAAAGCCATCGGTTCTGTCAACAGGCTCCGGCACGAGTTCAGGTGCTCGGTGAACGATCTGTACGAGCATCCCGTCCTCTCGGAGTTCGCGCTCGTCTGCCACCCGCAGCCGGACCATGTCCGGTCAATCATCGAGAAAGCCCGAAATATATGGCTGGAGACATCCTCCTCGCTTCCGGAAATGGAACGCAGCAGAAACAGGGCGCTCGAGAACCTTCGCCGGGAATACAAACAAAGGAATAGGGAGTATGCCCTCCGGGATATGGAGTTCCGTCAACCTTACCAGCACATACTGCTCACCGGCGCAACAGGATACCTCGGGAGCTACCTTTTGAGGGAACTCCTTAAAAACCCGGCAATGCAGGTGACCTTGATAGTCCGGGATGCCGGAAGCTCCGCCCGCGAGCGCCTCGACGAATCTCTGGTTCACTACTTTGGACCGGAGTGGCTCGAAACGACTGGAAGAAGTTCCAGGCTGACCGTGCTTTCCGGAGATCTCCGACACGATCGCTTCAGCCTTTCATCCAGGGAATACGGCCTGATCGCCGAAAGCGTTGACGCCATCATCCACTGCGCCGCAAACGTGAGCCATATCGGGCACTACAGCGACTTCCATGCAGATAATGTCGAGACAACAAGCCATCTGCTGAACCTGGCCGCTCGAAACAGACCGTCCCCTATAGACTTCCATTACCTGTCGACGCTCTCTGTCGCCGGCAAGGGAAAGCCCGGAGAGCCTACTCTGTTCACCGAGTATGACCCTGCCCCTGAAGAACCGGACACGAACTACTACGTCAGGACAAAACAGGAAGCGGAAGCGCTGGTTAGAGCGTCGCGCGGCAAGCTGGAGAACGCATGCATACACCGAATCGGGAACATCGGGTTTTCGACCGACAGCGCTGTGCTGCAGAAAAACATCACCGAAAACGCCTTTTTCCGCCAGCTCGTCGCCCTCATCCGTTTCGGCGCCATCCCGGAAGATCTGGGCGTGGCAATAAGCCATGTGGACACCGTCGCGCGGGCGGTCATTCAGCTGGCCTGCACCCCCTCGCTCGCCAACGAGACCCACCATATCGAAACGCCGCGACGAATCCGGCTCATAGATCTCATCAAGTCTTCACCGGCTACCCGACAGGAAAGGATTGAATCATGCGGCATCGACGAATTCCTGGAACGTCTTAAAACCGCGGTTGACGATCCGCTGCTTGATGATGTCGTCAACCAGATCGTGGAAACATTCGGCCTTGGCGAGGGGCTAACTCCGCAATCGAGAATGATGCGGGCTGAAATCGAATGTGGCAGGACGGTCTCACTTCTGGAAAAGCTTGGCGTCACATGGCCTGAAATGCCCATCACAGGAAGGGACGCCCTGCTGGAAAAAGCGTTCCTGAATTCATGCGAAGAAAGCGTGGGGAAATGAAAATGACCGTGCGTAAAGGAAAATATTGCCTAATTTTTTTGAACTTCGTAAACTGAATAATGCATGATGCATCTGCAGTTTAACCAACGCAGGAACAAGCCCGGCCAGATCAAGTCCTGCAGGAAAATGCGGTATGACCGGGAAACTGATATTCCCGGCATGAACAAAGCCAGTCATTTGTTAACCTCAAGGAGAGACCGTTGAGCCTGATTCGCCTCCTGCAGTCGGTAGACAAAAAACCGCTTCGCCGACTTGTCGGCGGGGCCACCGTATCGTCGTTGAGCACGACGGGGATGCTTGCGGTCATCACCTATGCCACACAGAAAATCGACGCAACGAAAGAGGAGTTCGTCGATTTGCCGGTCGCATTGTTCTTCGTTGCTACGGTTCTACTCTACCTGTTCTTCGAAAGTCGCATGATCGGGCAGTTCGCCGCCGACATCGAGGAAGCCGTCGATCTCCTGAGGATAAAGCTGGTAAGGCGGCTTCGGCATGCCGACCTCTGGAAACTGGAGCATTTCGGGCGGAGCAGGCTCTATGGGAGCATTACACAAAGCTGCAAGATCATCTCGTCGAACTCCCAGTACCTTGCACTGGCAATGCGTTCCGTCATCCTGATGCTGGCGATCCTCATCTATATCGCCGCGATTTCTCTCCTCGCCTTCGTGCTGCTGACCATCCTGCTGACACTTGCCTCACTCTTTTACTACCGGCTGGAGATCGCGATAGAGAAGTATCAGGCAAAGCTTGCCAGCGACGAGACAACGCTCTTCGAACGCGTCGAGGACCTCCTGGACGGGTTCAAGGAGCAGAGGCTTTCGAGCGCCTACAGCAGCACCCTCGGCAGGGAGTACAACGACCTGTCAGCCCATACCGTCGATGCCCGCAGCGAACTGCACAGGCAGAGCTGGCAGCAGTTCGTCTTCGGCGTAACGATGTTCCACATCATGCTCGGGCTCATCGTGTTCGTCATCCCCGCTTACTCCCCGGAAATCAGCGCTCAGCTGTTCAGGCTTTCAGCAGCGATACTCTTCATGATGGTGCCTGTTTTCGGCCTCATGCAGTCCCTTGCCGTCTTGCGTGCAGCCAGGGAAGCCGCCGGGCGCATGATGCAACTTGAAAAGGAACTTGCATCCCTTAAGGAACAGGGTAGCGGCGCTCCGGTCGAAAAAGTGTTCGAAGGGTTCAGTGAAATACGGATGTCCGGCATCGAGTACGCATACCCCTCCGAACACGGCGAACAGCCTTTTACCATAGGGCCGCTGGACGTTAGCGTCAGGAGAGGTGAAGCGATCTTCATCACCGGCGGAAACGGTTCCGGCAAATCCACATTCATCAAGCTGCTGACCGGGCTGTACCATCCGGACCGCGGCACGCTGAGTGTCGATGGCCTGCCCGTCACGTCAGACCTTCTTGCCGGATACCGCTCGCTGATCGCACCGGTATTTTCGGACTTCCACCTTTTCTCGCAGATGTTCGGCCTCGAAAAGATCGACCAGCTTCGGGCTGATGACCTCCTGCAGTGGATGGAGATGAAAAAAGTGACCGGACTCAAGGGCAAGCGGTTCACGCGCATAAACCTTTCGACCGGACAACGCAAACGCCTGGCTCTTATCGCCGCTTTGCTCGAAAACAAACCGATACTCATCCTCGACGAATGGGCTGCGGACCAGGATGCGGTGTTCAGGAAAAAATTCTATCGCGAAATCCTGCCGAAACTTATGCACCAGGGCCTGACGATCATAGCCGTCACCCATGACGACCGCTACTTCGACGCTGTCGAACGAAGGTTCCACCTCGATGAAGGCAGGCTGAACGAAGTGACCTCAAAAAAGAAGGGGAAACCATGAGGCTGTTCAAAACGGCGGTCCGGGAGATTCCGGAAAACATGAAATCGCTGCTGTGGGTCAACACCATCTCGGCGTTATCTACGACGGCCTTCATCAGCATCGTACCTGCAGCCACAAAGGAAGCGGCCGGAGGAAGAATCAGCCTGCGCATGCTCCTGCTGTTCGTGTTCGTCGTCGTCCTTATCCATTTCACGCAGATCTTCACACTGGTGACCGCATCGAGGGACACCGAACGGCTGATACACAAACTTCGCATCCGGATTTTCGACCTTGTCCGTCGCAGCGACCTGGTCACCATCGACAGGATCGGGAGAGCGAACCTGCAGTCGGTGCTGACGCAGGAGATGCAGGTCCTTGCCGAAGTGCTGCCCATGATCGTCGTCGGCAGCCAGCACGCCATCATCCTCGTCTTCCTCGCCATCTACCTGGCATGGCTCTCGCCTGTAGCATGTCTGCTCGCCTTCGGCCTTGCCGGCCTGACCGTCGTGGTTCGCCTGAAGCGTACCTCCGAGCTGCACACCTTCTTGCAATCCTCAGCTGCTGCGGAAGGACGTATCTTCGACGGCCTGACCGAACTCCTCGACGGATTCAAGGAGGTCAGGATGGACGGACCGAAGGCTGAAGAGCTGACCAACGCCCTCGCCGAATCCTCCATTGCGGCAAGACAGGCAAATGCCACGCTGAAAGCCAGATGGGGCTGGAACTACTCGCTCATCGAGTCGATGCTCTATTCACTCGCCGGCCTGATGGTGTTCGTCGTACCCCTTTTCTCCGCAGGGTTTTACGAAGTGGCCATGCAGGCTACTTTCGCAGTGCTGTTCATCTCCGGTCCGGTAAGTACCGTTTCGTTCGTGGCACCTCTCGCAGCCCAGGCCGAGATGACGCTCGAAACCATCGAAACGATGCAGGACAAGCTAAAAGCCGCTGCGGAGGCCGCGGAAGCGGAATCCAAAGGTCAGCTCGAAGGAAACCCTGCGACGATCGCACTCCGCGATGCGAGCCTTGCTTATCGCGACAGCGAAGGCGCATCTCTCTTTACGGTTGGACCGGCCAGGGCTGAATTCCACGCCGGACAGGTCACGTTCATCACCGGCGGCAACGGATCGGGCAAGTCCTCGCTCCTGCGGATGCTCACCGGTCTGATCCCCCTTGATGCAGGCTCCATAGTCGCTGACGGACATCCGATTGAAAAGGAGCAGATGCAGGACTACAGGGACAGGATTTCGGCCATTTTCTCGGACTTCCACCTCTCCCGGCGCCTCTATTCCCTTTCAGATTTGGATGTCTCGGCTACGGATCAGCTGCTCAGGCGATTCGAGATGTTCGACAAGGTACAGGTCAGGAACGGAGCCTTCACCACGACCGATCTTTCTTCGGGTCAGCGCAAGCGCCTTGCCCTCATCGTTGCCGAACTTGAAGATAAACCCATCATCGTGCTCGACGAATGGGCTGCCGATCAGGACCCTCATTTCCGTAAGTTTTTTTACGAAGAGATACTGCCGAACCTGAAGGCTCGCGGCAAAATGATCATTTGCGTGACCCACGATGACCGCTGGTTCCACCTCGCCGACAAGGTTTACCGGATGATCGAAGGCCGGATCGAGGAGCTTAACGGCAAGGAAATCGCGTAATCCTGTCATGTGCGAAGGAAAATTCAGCAATATCAGGTTGTGGACGATCGACCTTCATGGCCTGGAGGTCCCTCCTCCCTATTGGCGTGAACTGCTGGACAGCAACGAGCGAAACCAAAGCGACAGGTTCGTCCGTGCGGAAGACCGCCTTTCCTACACCGCTGCACATGCGCTTCTGAGAAAGGCGCTCTCTCTGACCATCGACGCGCCAGCCGGATTGCTGCATTTTTCTCGCGACGGCAGGGGCAAACCGTACCTCGACATGCCTTGCTTCAAAGGAATCACCTTCAGCCTGTCACACACGACAGGAATGGTTGCAGTGGCCGTCGGCAAAGAACTGTCCATCGGTGTCGATGTCGAAAAACTGGACCGCAAAGCCATCCTCGAACACGACCTTGCAGCCTTCGGATTGAGCCGTGAAGAGATCGACGAACTGGCATCGATGACGGAACCCGCCAGAACAGGAGCATTCTTCAACCTCTGGACCGCCCGTGAGGCGGTTGCGAAAGCTGACGGGCGCGGATTGGCCCTGTCGTTGTCGAGCATCAGGATCGACAGGAGAACCGGCTCCGCCTCGATCCACGAGGTAGGTACCCCCGCACCTGCCAGTCGATGGAGCCTCTGGCAGGTTCAACCATCGGAACAGCACTGCCTGACGGCAGCATGGGAGTACGGCCAGGGAAAACTGATTGCCATGGATTCCGGCATTCTCCTGACACAACCGTAACAAGCTGCGGCAGAAACCGGACGCTACCTCGGTCGTCGAAAGAGCTGTCAACTCATTGGCTTATCGGCATCAGCCAGGCAATAACAAGCGAAGCGAATGGGAATGACTTTATTCGGCGACGATTGCAGGAACTTACCGGGGAAATATGCCCCGGAGTTAGCGGACAATGCATGAAATTCCCGGACGGGAAGTCATCATCAACCATAAACGAACTGAGAGACTTTACCTGGATGAAGGCCGATTGCTAACGAGCTGAAGACGAAAAAAACGGCAACACTTCCATCGCCCTTGCCGTATCCGGAAATGCCGAACCGGAAACCTCCGTTTGATTCCATCAGCGACAATCCTGCTGCTGGTCGAATGATCAGCTTATTGAACGCATTGTTGATGTCTTTACGAATGACAGTCCTGCGATGGAAGCCGATACGCCGATCAATAGCACCCGTATCACTCAGGGTCCTGACAGTCCTGGCTGGATTCGCGATTTGCCGGAAGTGTTATACCGGCAATGTTTTTTTCGGTTCATTTCCTAAAACCACTTCCTTGTCCGGAAATAGAGCACCATGCCTGCAAATATGACCGCCATCACCCCAAGCATCCCGTAGAATCCCCATGAAGCGCCAGCCCCGGGAATGACGCTGAAATTCATGCCGTAAACCCCGGCAAGGAAGGATAGTGGCATGAACACGGTGGCAATTGTGGTCAGCACTTTCATGATCTCGTTCATGCGGTTATTGACGATAGCCAGCCAGGTGTCGTACATGCCGAGAACGATGTCGCGGTAGGTTTCGATGGTTTCGTTGATGAGGATGACATTGTCGTAGACATCCCTGAAGAAAGGACCGGCGGTCTCTTCGCCGATCACGCCATACCGGTCCATGATGATGCGGTTGATGATCTCCCTGAGCGGACGCTCAGCCTTCCTGAGCTGGATCAGGTCTTTTTTCAGGTTGTAGACCGACTGGAAAGTGTCCCGGCCCGAATTTGAGAACAGGTCCTGATCGAGCGCGTCGATCCGGTTTTCAAGCGAATCGAGGATGACGAAATAGGTGTCGACGATCGCATCGACAAGCATGTAGGCAAGGTAATCCGCACCCCGTTTCCTGATGCCGGTACCAGGAGTCTTTATCCTCGCCCTGACGGCGTCGAACATATCGCCCGGCCTCTCCTGGAATGTCAGCACGAAGTTCTTTCCCACGACAATGCTCATCTGCTCGTCCAGGATATCGCCGGTCTCCGCGTCATACTCGGAAGCGCTCAGGAGCAGAAAGAGGTAGTCGTCGAACTCCTCGATCTTGGGGCGCTGTCCGGTCTGGAGGATATCCTCGAGCGTCAGCTGGTGGAGGCCGAAAACCCTGCCGGCCTCCTCGATCAGGGCCACATCGTGAAGACTGTCGATATCGATCCAGAGAACCTTGAAACGTTCCAGCAAACCTGCACATTCGGCAATGCCTGAAACGCCGAGATCGATCTCATGCTGTTCGTCGTAACCGAAAACCGTAATCCGGGGCTTCCCTGTTTTCTCCTCGCCGGTATGGTGCAGCGTACCCGGGGCCTGCCCGGCAGAGTGTTTCATGGCGTGCGAAACCTTTTTCGATGGTTTCACCCGGTGCCGTACAGCGGCTTTACCGCCATCCCTTTTCTGCAGTCCTTTCATTGCTGCGTCCGTCCTCCTTTCCATTGCCAGTTCCTGATATCGGGCATGTCTTCGCCGTGCTCATGAATATACTCCTTGTGCTCGATGAGCCGGTCACTCACATACTGTTTCACATAGGCGGCCCGCTCCCTGAGGCGGGGAACCCGTTCGACCACGTCGGCGACCAGGTGGAACCGGTCGAGGTCGTTCATGACCACCATGTCGAAAGGCGTACTGGTGGTCCCTTCCTCCTTGTAGCCGCGAACATGCAGGTTTTTGTGGTTCGTCCTTCGGTAAGTGAGGCGATGGATGAGCCAGGGGTAGCCGTGATAGGCGAAAATAACGGGCTTGTCCGAGGTGAAGATATCGTCGAAGTCCCTGTCCGTGAGCCCGTGGGGATGCTCCTCCCTTGGCTGCAGGGCCATGAGGTCCACAACGTTCACGACACGGATGCGGATGTCGGGAATTTTCTCCCTGAGGATTTCTACGGCGGCAAGCGTCTCGAGCGTGGGAACGTCGCCTGCGCAGGCCATCACGACATCGGGATCACCCTCGGGAGCGTCGTTGGAAGCCCAATCCCAGATGCCCGCCCCCCTCGTGCAGTGGCGCACGGCGGATTCCATGTCGAGCCACTGCCATGCGGGCTGCTTGCCTGCAACGATCACGTTGATGTAGTTGCGCGAACGCAGGCAGTGGTCGGTCACACAGAGCAGGGTGTTGGCGTCGGGAGGAAGGTAGACCCGTATCACCTCCGATTTCTTGTTCACGACATGGTCGATGAAGCCGGGATCCTGATGCGAAAAACCGTTGTGGTCCTGCCGCCAGACATGGGAAGTCAGGAGGTAGTTCAGCGATGCAATGGGGCGTCTCCAGGGAATTTCGCGCGTCACCTTGAGCCATTTGGCATGCTGGTTGAACATGGAATCGATAATGTGGATGAAGGCCTCGTAGCAGGAGAACAGGCCGTGCCGGCCAGTCAGCAGGTACCCTTCGAGCCACCCCTGGCAGGTATGTTCCGACAGGATTTCCAGAACCCTTCCGTCCGGGGCAAGGTGGTCGTCGAACGGAAACACTTCGTCCATCCATACCCTGTCCGTAACCTCGAACAGGGCATCGAGTCTGTTCGAAGCGGTTTCGTCCGGCCCGAACACCCGGAAATTCGCGTCATGCAGGTTCTCCTCCATGATATCCCTGAGGAACATGCCCATATGCCTCGTGGCCTCCCCTTCAACCGAGCCGGGAAGAGGAACGGGAATGGCGTAATCCCGGAAATCCGGCAGGTGCAGGGATTTCAGGAAAAGGCCGCCGTTCGCGTGGGGGTTGTCCCCCATGCGCCGCTGTCCCTTCGGCGCGAGAGCTTTGAGCTCGGGCCTGAGCGCGCCCGTATCGGTGAAAAG
The DNA here is from genome assembly GCA_013334565.1 of Chlorobiaceae bacterium. Classification (GTDB taxonomy): domain Bacteria; phylum Bacteroidota; class Chlorobiia; order Chlorobiales; family Chlorobiaceae; genus Chlorobium. The sequence continues at coordinate 16,056 of JAAXXI010000026.1, read as the reverse complement.
CTCCTCCGGACGGTAGCTGAGCATCCACTCCTCGAGCAGTTTCAGGTGGACCGGATTTTCCCTCACAGCGGAAAACGGGACCTGGTGCGAACGCCAGAAATCCTCGGTTTTCTTTCCGTCCACCTCTTTCGGACCGGTCCATCCTTTCGGGGTGCGAAGCACGATCATGGGCCAGAGCGGCCTTTCGCGAAGCCCGTTGGACCTCGCTTCGGTCTGGATGCCCGCAATCTCGTCCAGGCATGCATCCAGAGCCGCAGCCATCTCCCGGTGCATGGCAACGGGATCGAAGCCTTCCACGAAAAAAGGTTTGTAGCCGTATCCGCCCAGAAGGCTCTCCAGTTCGTCATGGGGGATCCTTGCCAGGATCGCCGGGTTGGCGATCTTGTAACCGTTGAGGTGCAGGATCGGAAGCACCGCGCCGTCGCGCGCAGGGTTGAGGAATTTGTTCGAATGCCACGACGTGGCCATCGGGCCGGTCTCGGCTTCTCCGTCACCAACCACGCAGGCCGCGATAAGGTCCGGGTTGTCGAACACCGCGCCGAACGCGTGGGAGAGCGCATAACCGAGCTCCCCGCCTTCGTGGATCGAGCCGGGGGTCTCGGGTGCGACATGGCTCGGTATGCCGCCCGGGAAGGAAAACTGCCGGAAAAGGCGTTTCATGCCTGCGGCATCTTCGGATATGTTGGGGTAGTACTCGCTGTAGGTCCCCTCCATCCAGACGTTGGCGACAAGCGCCGGCCCGCCGTGCCCGGGACCGGTGACATAGACTACGTTCAGCTCCCGCCTGACGATGGCCCGGTTCAGGTGCGCATAGATGAAATTCAGGCCTGGGGACGTACCCCAGTGCCCGAGAAGGCGCGGTTTGACATGTTCAGGCCTGAGCGGTTCCTTCAGGAGGGGATTGTCCATGAGGTAGATCTGGCCGACGGAGAGATAGTTTGCCGCACGCCACCAGGCATTGATCCGTTCGAGCTCGTCATCGGTAAGGGACACATCAGCAAAAAGCGGTTCGTATTCCATGATCGGAAAATATTAGGTGGAAATGAGATTCAGTTTTCTCAGGGTATGGCGGACGATGACAACCTCCTCGTTCGTTTCGATGACGCGGACCGTCACCCTGGCCCGGTCCGGGGAGATGACCGGTGCGGAAGCGAAGTTCAGCTCCGCATCGATCCCGATGCCTATAAAATCGAGCCCTTCAGCGATGCGCGACCGGATTTCAGGGGCATGGGTGCCGATACCGCCGGAAAAGACGACGGTATCGAGCCCGCCCATCGCCGCCACGTAGGAACCGATGCACTGTTTTGCCCGGTAGCAGAACATGTCCACCGCTTCCCGGGCCCGGCTGTCCTCCTTCTCTTTCGCGAGCAGCTCTCGCATATCGTCGCTGATGCCGGAAACACCAAGAAGTCCCGAGCGCAGGTTCACCATCTCCTTGATTTCGCCAGCATCCATCCGGTCCCGGAGGAGCATGAAAAGGATAACGCCGGGATCGAGGTCCCCGGTCCGGGTGCTCATGACGAGCCCGCCTGCAGGGGAAAACCCCATGCTCGTATCGATGCTTTTGCCCTCTTTCACGGCAGCCATGCTTGCCCCGTGGCCGAGGTGCGCAAGGATAATACGGCCCATGGAGGCATCTTTGCCTGCCTGCCGCTCGAACTCACCCATGAGGTACTCATAGGAAAGACCGTGGAAACCGTAGCGGATCACACCCTGCCTCCTCACCTCCTCAGGCAGCGGATAGAAACGGGAGACGGAGGGCATGGATGCGTGGAACGAGGTATCGAAGCATGCGACCTGAAGCATTCCGGGAAAAACCTTCCAGACATGCCTGACGGCGCCGATGGCAGGCGGCAGGTGTTCGGGCGCGTAGGGAGAAAGCTCGCCGAGGGAATCGAGGATTTGGGGCGAAAGGATGACGGGTGCGGTAAAGTCAGGACCTCCATGCACGATGCGGTGCCCTACGGCATCCGGAGCTTCGTGGCCTTGTGAAAGGATCCAGGAAAAAACATGGGCGCAAGCTTTTTCGTGGTCTTCATAGCCAACGCTTTCGTTCACGAGTTCCTGGCTACTGGCATCCCTGACGGTAAAACGCCCCCCATCCCTGCCGATCCGGTCGAGCGAACCGGTGAAAAGCAGACGCTCGCCCTCCCCGGTGCGGTAGAGCGAGAACTTTATGCTCGAAGAACCGGCGTTCAGCGCCAGTATCGTTTTCGTCGGTTTCATTTCCGTTTCCCGTACCTATAAACATTAATTCCGCGACCGCTCAGTCTACTCAAGGATCATGAGATGAATTGAAAAAAATGTACATCAACCTTTCTCAACTCATCGAAATGCTCACCCGGCACAAAAAAAACGGGACGGCATCTACCAATCAGATAACAATTTTGGAAGTTATTGCCAAAACACGGGTAATCAGTCACCCTGTCCTGACCGTCAAAGATATTCTCGTTTCGTTATCCTTAATATGACCACCCTGACCCAGACAGCAACACTTATCAGCGCGTACCGACAGGCGGGCGGCCGTTGAGTTCCGCCGCAACAACCAGCCTGCCGAGCGAATGCACCAGGCCGGGAGCGAGACGGTACACCATGGCGATCAGGCCCGCCCTTGCGGGAACAATGATGAGCGCCTGGTTTTTCTCGACCCCCGCAAGCGCGGAGGCGGCAACGGAGCGAGGATCGGCGGGCGGTCCGTTAAGCCTCCGGAGATAGCGGCGCACGTTTGGCCGCCAGGGAACTTTCTGCAGGTCCTGGGGCGTACCGGCATCGAGCATGGGCGTATTGACGGCGGATGGACAGATAGCGCTGACCCTGACGCCGTACCGTGCCGCCTCGAAACGCAGGCTGGACGTAAGGCCGACGACCGCATGCTTCGTCATGGCATAGGATGACAGGAGCGGTGCAGGGGCGAGGCCCGCAAGCGAAGCGGTATTGACGATATGCCCGCATCGCTGCCTGACCATCACCGGATAGGCGGCGAGGGTGCCGTTGACGACCCCGCGGATGTTCACATCGATGATGCGGTCGAAATGATCGATATCAAGGTCATGGACCTCGCCGGGCATGATGATCCCCGCGTTGTTGAACATGAAATCGAGGCGGCCCGACTCCTTCGCGACAAACTCGACCAGGTCCCTCACGGCAGCTGAATCCCGGACATCGAGTTCATGCCCGCGGGCGTTCGGCCCGAACCCGGCTGCGGAACGCTCGAGGGCTGCCGTATCGATATCGGTGAGCCACACGCTTGCCCCCCTGCGGATGAGTTCCTCGGACAGGGCAAGCCCGATACCCGACGCAGCTCCTGTAACAACCGCTGTCTTCCCTTCCCAATATCCCGCCATGGCAAATCGGATCTTTTGATTTCAGTGGGACCGGTTGAAAAATACCTTTTATTACTCCGGCGATTGACAGAATCAACTTGCTTTTGGAAGTTACTCCGAGTTGCTGCCATTCAGGGCAGAGCGAAGCATGACAAGCCTTTCTTCCGGATCGTTTTTTTAACTCATTGTTGCCGTAATAATTAATATATCGCCGCGCGGCATTTTTATAAGCGTTATTGAATAACAAACAGCCGTGTTTGTTATATTGCCGAAGGTAAAAACCTTTCTGTTCGCACCAACTCCCGGCAAGTCCATTCCGGCCCCTGCGCCGCAGCTTCCTTCCGCAAAAGGGAAGGCATGCAGGCTAACGGAACGGCGCTTTGCCGAAATCCTTCATCGAACATTTGATCGGGCCCGTTGAGATGGATAACCACTGGGAAAAGATCTATTCCTCGAAACCGCCGGGATCGCTGAGCTGGTTCCAGGAAGATCCGGCATGTTCGCTTCGGATTATCCTCGAACATGCCGGATCGGGGTCCTGCAGCATCATCGATGCAGGAGGGGGCGCATCGACGCTTCACGAGCGCCTGGTCAAGCATGGCTTCGGGAATGTCACGGTGGTCGATATCTCCCAGTCCGCCCTCGAAATCTCGAAAGCACGCCTCGCCGATGCCGCCGGTAACATCCGCTGGATTGCAGGCAATATCCTCGAGATCGAACTCTATGAGCACGCTTTCGATATCTGGCACGACAGGGCCGTGTTCCATTTCCTCGGTTCTGAAGAAGAACGCCTCGCCTATGCAGAAAAAGTGCTCCACGCGCTCAGGCCGGGAGGCATCTTCATCGTTGCGGTTTTTGCCGAAGACGGACCGGAGATCTGCAGCGGACTGCCTGTCGTCCGTTATACCCCGCAGGCCCTTGCAGAAACCCTCGGAAGCCGGTTATCCCCGATCGGGCATGATGATGATTTCCACAGGACGCCGGGCGGCGCATTGCAGCACTTCATCTACTGTACCTTCAAGGCTGAAGGAGGATCGGGCAAATACTGATGGGTATATCTGGGTTGTAAAGAACCACAGCCAAAGAAAAGCTGAAATGCCGTATCAGAAAAAAGTATTTTTTGCCGTATTTTAATGGGAACCGAAATGTTCTCCATTTCCCCTTTCTGCCGGAAAAGTCACCATTTTACGAACGGTTGCACAAGAACAACGATACTATGCTGAAAACACTCATCGTCTACTTCTCCTTTGGCGGAACGACTGCGAAAGTCGCCGAATCCATCGCCACTGGGCTGCGGCTGGCCGGTCAGAAAGTCGATCTCTGCAACATCAGGGACGGCGCACCAAAAAATATCGAAGGCTATGACGCCATCGGCATAGGAACGCCATCCTACTATTTCAGGCCCGCATTCAACATATCGGAATATGTCCGGAGCATCAGCGACCTGCACGGCATGCAGGCATTCGTCTTCACCCTCTACGGGACCTATCCCGGCGCTGCGGGCAACGATGTCCGCAAGGCGCTCTCGGCTGCTGGTGCTGAAGAGATCGGGTATTTCAAATGCAGGGGGGCTGATTTCTTCAACGGGTACCTGAGGGAGGGATACCTGTTTTCGGCGAACAACCCGACGCAGGACGAGCTCGCCCAGGCGGAACGTTTCGGCAGGACACTTGCGGGGGTCATGTCCGGAAGGGCATATGTTCCCATGCCGGAAGATCCCGAGCCTCCCCTGATGTACCGCATCGAAAGGCTCCTTGCAAGTCAGTGGATCGTCAAAAGGATATACAGCCGCCTGTTCAGCGTCAAGCGGCACAAATGCACGGCCTGCAACATCTGCGTACAGCTCTGCCCGACGCAGAACATCACGGTAGACGCTTCCGGGCGCCCGGTATGGAAAAGCAACTGCCTTCTCTGTGTCTGCTGCGAAATGAAGTGCCCGGAAGAGGCCATAACGTCTCCGCTGAGCTGGCCGCTGTTCTACCCTGCCATCCTCTACAACGTGCGCAGGGCATCGAAAGACCCCGATATCCAGTACGCCAAAGTCAGGCTGTCGAGGGGCGAAACCACCCGGTTGTAAACAAGTCCCAGGGCTTTGGCACCGTGATTCGAAAAGCTGCCGGTCAACCGGTTTCCATTTTGCCGGGCTGCGCTCCGGATTGGACGCCCGCTGCCTGCATGATCTGACAGATTCTTTTTTTCCGGGAGAAGGATTTTTCTGATATTTGAAATTACAAATAAATTACCCGTCCGATATCGCCTGTACCGACAAAAGAAAGGGTAAGCGGCTTTAAGCCTGTTACGGTTTTCGTTCTTTTCTGTGTATCTTTTTGAAGCCTGTTAACGCCTTCTCCCGGTAGACCATGCAATCCTACTTCAATTTTCAGGAACACAAGACCAGCTACAGGCAGGAAATCCTGGCGGGCATCACGACCTTTTTCACGCTCTCCTACATCATCGTTGTCAACCCGGCAATCCTCGAAGCCGCCGGGATCCCCAAAGGCGCCTCGATGACGGCAACCATCCTGACATCGATATTCGGCACGCTCCTGATGGGCATCTACGCGAAGCGTCCCTTTGCCGTGGCCCCCTACATGGGAGAGAACGCCTTTGTCGCCTATACGGTCGTCAAGACCCTCGGATATTCATGGCAGACGGCGATGGCGGCTATTTTCATCAGCGGTGTCCTCTTTACCCTGATCACGCTCGGCGGTCTCCGCCAGTGGCTGGCAAAAGCCATTCCCGGTTCCCTCAAGCACAGTTTTTCAATCGGCATCGGCCTTTTCCTCGCGTTCCTCGGCCTGAACGACATGGGCGTGGTCAGCCTCGGGGTACCCGGCGCACCCGTACAACTGGCCAACCTGGCGACACTCCCGGTACTCCTGAGCCTCGGCGGGCTGCTCATTACCGCTGTACTGCTCATCCAGCGCATGACCGGCGCCATTCTTGCCGGTATGGCGGTCACGACCGCGGCCTTCCTCCTTACGGGACTCATCCCCATTCCTTCTTCGATGTTCAGTATGCCGCCGTCGATCGGGCCGATCTTCATGAAAATCGACATGCAGGGCGCCCTTGCCTGGGGTTTCGCCGGGGTAACCGCAAACGTGCTGATCATGGATTTCGTCGATACGATGGGGACCCTGTTCGGACTGTCGTCCCGCGCCAACCTGCTGGATGCGGAGGACAACCTTCCTGAAATCGAGAAACCCATGCTGGTCGATGCGCTTACGACCATCGCAGCAGCGCTTTTCGGCACGACCACGGCCGGTGTCTATATCGAATCGGCGGCAGGTATCGAGCAGGGCGGCAAAACAGGCTTCACGGCGCTTGTCGTGGCAGTACTCTTCGCCCTCGCTCTCTTCTTTTCGCCCATCCTTACCATCGTTCCGCCGTTCGCCTACGGACCGGCACTCGTCGTGGTCGGCATGTTCATGATGCAGTCAGCCACGAAACTGGATTTCAGCGATTACAGCGAACTGCTTCCCGCGTTCCTCACGATCGTCCTGATGATCTTCACCTTCAACATCGGCGTGGGTATCACGGCGGGCTTCATCGCCTACGTTGTCCTGAAGATCTTTACCGGAAGGACCGGAGAAGTGCGTCTCGGGATGTGGATCCTCGCCCTGCTCTCTTTTACGTTTTACCTTTTCTACCCGTACCACTAATTCAGACCATTCAATGCTGAAAGCGAAACTGCGAATAGCCCAGACCGACTGCACCCTGGCCAATTTCGGTGAAAACCTCGAAAGGCACTGCACCCTTGCGGAAGCTGCCGCCCGCGACGGTGCCGACGCGATCGTTTTTCCGGAACTCTCGCTGACGGGCTACAATGTCCAGGACGCCGCGCAGGATATCGCCATGCATATCGGGGACAGCCGGCTCGATCCGCTGCGCGAGCTCAGCAGCAAAGTCACCATCATCTGCGGCGGCATCGAGCTGAGCGACGATTACGGGGTGTACAACTCGGCATTCATGTTCGAAAACGGTGCCGGTGAGAGCATTCACCGCAAAATCTACCTTCCGACCTACGGCATGTTCGAGGAGCTGCGCTACTTTTCCGCAGGGCAGCAGGTCAGGGCGGTCACCTCGAAGCGGCTCGGCAGGATAGGCGTCGCCATCTGCGAGGACTTCTGGCATGTGTCCGTACCCTATCTCCTTGCACACCAGGGCGCCCAGCTGCTCATCGCCCTCATGTCGAGCCCGCTGCGTCTCGCCCCCGGCACCGGAACGCCTGCAATCGTGGACCAGTGGCAGACCATCGCGTCCACTTACGCCTTCCTGTTCAGCAGCTATGTTGCCTGCGTCAACCGCGTCGGCAACGAAGACAGTTTCACCTACTGGGGAAATTCCTCCCTGACGGGCCCCGATGGCAGGACGGTCTGCAATTCCCCGCTGTTCGATCCCCATGTCATGGATGCGGTCGTCGATTTCTCCGACGTCAAGCGCACACGCCTTCATTCATCACATTTTCTGGACGAAGACCTGAGGCTCATCAGCGCCGAGCTGAGCGACATCACCACGCACCGCAGGCATCCGTAACCCGGTGCATTCATACCCGGCAACCGGGATATCTGTCCGAGATCGTTACGGCAGCAGGTATCTGCCCGGCATGAAGTATTCACGTGAACATGCTGCAATCACAACTGACAAAGGAGGAAAAGGATGAAAAAAAGCATTGCTGAAAAATCATGGACAGTCATGGTGTACATGGCGGGAGACAACAGCCTCGACCCTGAAGGTTCCCTTGACCTGAAAGAGATGAAAAAGGCCGGTTCGTCCGACGACATCAATATCATCGCGCAGTTCGACCGGGCTGTGGGCCATGCGGCAAGGCGCTACTACCTCCGCAAGGGCGGCATCGTGACCGGTGATGCGGTCGCATCGCTGGGAAAGGTCAATACCGGCGATCCGGCAAGCCTTGAAGATTTCATCCAGTGGGGCGTAAAAAACTACCCTGCGAAACATTACCTCCTGGTGCTGTGGAACCATGGACAGGGCTGGGACGACACGGACATCTATGCCGACGAACGGCACCGTAGCCTCCGCAGGCTCACAAGCACGACCCGCCATTCGCTTTTCCGCACGGGCACCCGCAAGGCGATGCAGAAAGCCATCAGCAGCATCGAATACCGGGCCATCCTGCTCGACGACAACGCGAAGGACTTCCTCGACAACCAGGAAATGCAGAAGGTACTCGCGAATACCGCGAAAAGCCTCGGAAGGAATGTCGATATCCTCGGAATGGACGCATGCCTGATGAGCATGGCCGAAGTAGGTTACCAGATATCCGACAGCACCAGCTACACGGTGGGCTCCGAACAGACCGAACCTGGCAGCGGCTGGCCCTACGACAAGATCCTTTCCTCGCTCTTGAAAAACCCCTCCATGTCACCGAAAGACCTGAGCACCCTTATTGTCGACTGTTACCTCGCGTCCTATCCCGAAAAGGAACCGGTTACCCTGGCGGCATGCGACCTGTCGAAAGCGGACAAGGTTGCCTCCGCAGTTGGTGCGCTCGCTGAAGCGCTGAAATCAGGCCTCGGCGACAAGGCACTGCAACAGGCCATCCAGGGGGTCCGCAACAAGGTTCAGAGCTATGACGTGAGGGACAACATCGATCTTCTGGATTTCTGTTCGCTCCTTGCCGGAGCCGGTGTGAAAGCGGGGATCAAAACCGCATGCCAGAACGTCATTGCCTCAGTTCAGAATGGCTATGTCCTCAAGCAGGGCCACAAAAACAAGTCGATGCAGCATTCGAACGGCGTGGCGATCTATTTCCCGCTGGTATCCGTTTCGCCGCTCTACCCCAAACTGGAATTCAGCAAAAAAACCGGATGGGACTCGTTCCTCGACGCCTATCTCGAAGCGATCCGCAGCCGCTGAAGGCCAGAGAAACAGTGCTCGACCCGACAACTCCCCAGGGGACGACAACCGCCTGACCTTGCGCCGGCCGGAAAAAGCCCCTGGATGCATTTTTCCTGTACCCATTGAGTTTCAAATAAAATATCTTTGCGATGAAAAGAAACTACGGCTTCGGCAAACCTGTAGCACTGCCGTTCGCAGCAGCCTACGACTGCCTGATCAAAGCCCTTCAGGACGAAGGGTTCGGAATCGTCATGGAAATCAATGTTTCCGATACGCTGAAAAACAAGATCAACCACGACATGCCTCCATACCGGATCATCGGGGCCTGCAAACCTCCGTTTGCCAAAAAGTCCATCGAGGCTGACCCGTCGATCGGCCTTCTGCTCCCCTGCAACATTGTGCTGCGCGAAGATGCAGGAGGCCAGGTCCATGCTGGGTTCATGGACACAAAAAACATCCTCGCGCTTGCGCAAAATGCGGAAATCGACGGGATCGCTGATGAAATTTATATAAAACTGGAACGGGTCATGGCTTCCCTGCCCTGATACGTGCCGCTCTTTCAAAGCAACAATAAAAAACCGCTCCCCCATGAACAACGATCAGGAATCCGCGATGAACGCGGTCATGAGCTTTCTTGAAAGCTATGCGAGCAAAAATGTGGAGTCGTGCATGTCGGCAATCGCTTCTGACCATCCCATACTGCTTATGGGAACGAACGACAACGAGGTGTTCCGCTCTGAAGCTGAAGTACGGGAAGCTTTCGTAAGGGATTTCGCCAACATGGACGATATCCGGTGGGAAGAATTCCGCTTTTCCCGTGCTGATGCATCCGGTTCACTTGCAACGGTCATCATCGAACTGCCCGTATCGTACCGCAGCGAAGGAAGCGAGGTCAAGACACTGTTCCGCTATGCGCTGACGCTTGTCCGTGAAAACGGCGCATGGAAAATCTGTTCCGGAGTCGCCAGCGTTCCGTTCCAGTCGGGATCGTACCGGTTCTGACCGGTCGGCAATGCCGTCATATTCGTTCCGGAAGCCTGCCGGGCAGGCTTCCGGGGCATCTGAAGCAATGAACACTCAGTTTTCCCGCATGGAAAAGCCCGGTGGGGTAAGGTTGGTCCTGAAATGGCCGGGCATAGCCTTCATGGCGGAAAGGGCAGCAGCTTCCTTCTCGAAAAATCCGTAGACGGCCGAACCGCTGCCGGAAAGCGATGCGAACACACTGCCGTTCAGGATCAGGGCATCCTTGACTTCGCGAACAGCAGGAAAATGGTCGAAAACGGCAGGCTCGAAATCGTTTTCAAAGAGCGGGAAAACCTCCCGGTTCCCTTCGAGGCAGAGCTGACGGGCAGCTCCCCTGAGGTCCGGCACACTCCGCTCAAAACGCGCATAGAAATTTTTATAGGCCCAGACAGTGGAGATGTGCTCTTCGGGAAAAACAGTCACGATGTGGTAAGGAAGGGTCAGGTCGAGGTCTTCGAGCCGGTCGCCTATCCCGTCCGCAAATGCGAGCCCCTGCATTTCGAGGAAGTAGGGGACGTCCGCACCGAGGGAGACCGCAAGCCCATGAAGCTCGGAAACCGGCGCATCGATCTTCCATAACCTGTTCAGGACCCTCAGCACCGTAGCCGCATCGCTGCTTCCTCCCCCGAGCCCCGCCCCGAAAGGAACGTTTTTCTGAAGCGTCATGGAAACACCAGTCTCACACCCTGAAAATTGCCGCAGCGATTTAGCTGCCCTGACACAGAGGTTGCTGTCATCGACCGGCAGAGAAGCGTTCGAACAGGTCATCGAAACCCCTTCCGATTCTTCAAAACCGATCACATCATACCAGTTGATCGGCGCGAAAATGGTTTCGAGGGTGTGGTAAGCGTCCGGGCGTTTTCCGGTGATGAGCAGCCCGAGGTTGATTTTCGCGAATGCTTTTACTGAAAATGGAGGCATGGAATGAAATTGATATAAATGGATGCAACACGATTCAAAGAAAATCATTTCCGGGATTTCCTGATGCAGAAGAACCGGTTCGGGCCGTTGCTCCCAAACTTCGCGAACAACCATTACCGCAAAGTTTTCAGGCGGAATATGCCGGGCTGACCAAGATACATTTTTTCCGTCCTCCTGTCGAAATGGGAACGCCTTTTTGTAGTAATCACAGATCGTTCCGTGTAAGCAGACAACCCAAAAAGGACCGGAAAAATCTCATTTCATTTTGAACAATTCGACAATTTTGTTAAATTCATGTAAATTATTACAGATTTGGAATTTACCCTCATAAATTCCGAACTGTCTCCCCTACCCCCATCAAGCCGAGCATGGTTGCAATGTTCGAAGTAAATGAAATCCAGATTATCACATCCTGGGTATTTTTTGTCACCAGTGCTTACCTCTACTTCAATTTTAAGCACAGCAGAAAAAAGGAAAATGGAAAATGTCAGGAAAAATATGACAGGGAAAAAAACGGCCATCATTGATAACAACATTTTCCCGATGATTTCCCTGATCTGAGGAAACATTGCAATCCATGCCTGAAGATCCCCTTTATGCTTCAGCTTTTTCGAGTCTCATTGCGATAGTCCCTGTCCCGTCACCTTTCAATAGAAACTCCTCCCATACCGTTTCATGATCTTGGAGTGAAAACAAAAACCGGCAACAGCAGCAAAACGTATTGTTATTATCGGCCCTTCTGTTTATTGTAGTGAGAAGCTCGATTGTACATTACAGGGACGGATTCCCGACAAGACGCGCAAAGTATTCCAATAACGGTCAACAGGCTCCTGCCCTTGCAGCAAGGCATCGTTACATTATACATTATCAATAGAGGTGCCTTTTTATATAAGTATATTTTATTTCAGCCAGGGGCCCTGGACGGCAGAGACCGGACAAAGCCCGACAAACGAAAGAACATGTTCCGAGCTTACCGAAATCCGATCAGGAAATCAGCATATCTCCTTCTCTTTCTTGGGCTTACCGTCCTGTATCCTGCCCATTCGAATCTCCATGCGGCAGTGGACGTATACAATGCGCGCCTGATCAGGCAGTACGTCGATGAAGATAAAGTCAATCTGCTGGAAAATATCAGACAGAAATTCACCCGGCCGTCTGAAAAGCTGGTGGTCGAGGCGCTGCTCTGTGAAGACGGTCCGAAGGCCCAGGCCATTTACCTAAAGCAGCTGAAGGAATTCCCCGATCCGGAACTGGACAGGATCAGCTCTTCTCGCATCATGGCCTACAACCAGGTGCTGAACAGCACCGCCCCGCCGCCAAAGCTCTCGCAGCCTAGTCCGGCAACAAGACCGAAGTTCACCGGACCGAACGATATGACGGTCATGCAGCCACCCTCGGGCAGTCCCCGAGATACGGGAAACCGGGAATCCCCCGGCATGCGGGAATATTCGGGGACACAAGGCACTGCAACGTCGAGTTCCGGGCAGCCGCAAGGCACAGGCGGAAATCCGCAGGGCGGCACAACCGCTGCAGGGCAATCGGAGACGGTCGAGCCAAAGGAAAACGGCGGCGTGAAACTGGATGGATTCACCCTGCAGTTCGGCAGCTTCGGCAACATTCAGAATGCCGAAATGCTCGCACGCAAGGTATCGTATTATTCCCCGGCAGAAACCATCGGGCAGAACGGCATTTACAGGGTCCGCCTGAAAAAAAGCTATCCGACGAGGGAGGAGGCCGCTGATGCGGGAAGACAGCTGCCCTTCGATGCGATTGTCGTTCCGTCGAGACAATAATCCCGTAAGCAGGGAAAACGCAGGAAAGATACAGCAATGAAACGGCAGGTCAACATAATCGGGCAGTCACCGCTCGTCATCCAGCTCAAGCAGCTTGCCCTCCAGGTCGCGGAAACCGACATGCCCGTGCTGATCGTCGGCGAAACCGGCTCAGGCAAAGAGGTGCTGGCACGTTTCATCCACGCGCACAGCAGGCGCGCCGCAAACAGTTTCATCCCGGTCAACTGCGGGGCGATACCGGCGGGCATTCTCGAATCGGAGCTGTTCGGCCATGAAAAGGGAGCCTTCACCGGCGCCGTACAAAGCAGGAAAGGATATTTCGAAAGCGCAGACAAAGGCTCGATCTTCCTCGATGAAATAGGCGAAATGCCGCTTGAAACACAGGTGAAGTTTCTGCGGGTGCTCGAATCCGGAGAGTTCCAGCGGGTCGGATCGTCGGAGACGGTCTATTCCGATGCCCGCATCATCGCCGCAACCAACAGGAACATGTACCAGGCCGTCGCCGAAAAAAATTTCCGCGAAGACCTCTTCTACCGGCTCCGCAGCGTGGAGCTCCAGATCCCGCCGCTGAGGGAGCGGGGCCGCGACATCCTGCTCCTTGCCGAGAATTTCGTGCACGAGTTCCGGCAGAAGCACAAAATAGCTTTCGAAGGGTTCAGCCCCGAAGCGACGGAAATCCTGATGCGCTACCCCTGGCCCGGCAACGTGAGGGAGCTGAGGAACCTGATCGAATCGCTCCTGGTGCTTGAAAAAGGGAAACTCATCTCGCCTGAAATCCTCGAAAAACACCTCGTTCAGCGGAACAGGTACAAAAGCCTCGTGCACGATCCTGCGAAATCCGAGAAACACGAGCTCCACGTCATCTACAGCAGCATCCTCCAGCTCCGCCAGGAGGTGGGCGAAATACGGCAGATGCTGCAGCATCTCATCCATAATCCTTACCAGCCGCAATATCAGCCGCAACTTCTCCTTCCCGGTTCGCCCGAAATATTCATACCGGTGGCAGGAGAACAGGAACATCCGTCACCGGAAGCACACCCGGAAAAAAGAGTGGAAGGCCAGATCGAACAGGAAGGGTTGCAATCGCTGGACGAGATGGAAAAGAAGGTCATCGCGCAGGCGCTCGAAAGCTGCGGCGGCAGCAGGAGAAAAGCTGCAAGGGCGCTCGGCATCACGGAAAGGACCCTCTACAGGAAAATTAAATCCTACGGACTCAAGGACCCCGGCCCGGCAGGTAACGGCTGAGCCCCATCCGCTGACGGCGGAAATTCAGCCCTTCAGCTTTCCGGTTTTCCGGAAACGCAGGCCGAAAGCTGCAATACAGAGAATTCCCGAACATACCAGCGCTATTTTCGGAAGCATGTCCGGATAGAGCGTATAGATGGTCAGCGACGTTTCGAGGGGTACTTCCGCCGTCAGCGACCCTTCCTGCCACCAGGGGATTTCCGAGATGGTCCTGCCGAATTTATCGATAAAAACCGTGACACCGGTATTGGCGCACCGGGCAAGAGCCCTGCGGTTCTCGATGCAGCGGAGCCTGCCGATAGCGAGGTGCTGGTAAGGACCGTACGATGTCGAATACCACCCGTCGTTGGTGACGAGGGTGAGGAAGCTGGCGCCCCGGCGCACAAACTCCGAAACAAGGCCCGGAAAGATCGATTCATAACAGATGATATCGGCCGTCAGAACTTTCCCGTACCGTCGCGAATTGAAGCGCATGATGGTGGTATCGCTCCCCTTGCCCCAGCTTTTCAGCCCGGCAAGCGAAAAATTGAGTGTTTCGAGCCAGGGAAAGATATCGACGTAGGGCACGCGCTCACCGAACGGAACAAGGCGGATCTTGTGGTAAACCTGGGGTTCCTGCCCGCCGGGCATGAGCAGCATCGATGCATTGTAGGCCTCGGACGTAACGTCGTCCGTACCGAAAGGCCTGCTATGGCTGCCGGAAGGGAAATAGACGACATCGGAAAAACCCGAAAGGAGTGAGACGTCCCATTTCCGGAGGAACCCCCGAAGCTGCTGGCGGTCGGCAGAATAGGTATCGTCGAGGATGTAGAACGGAATTGCCGTCTCGGGCCAGATAACCAGCTCGGGCCTGTTTTCCCTGACGGCGCTGTCCGTCATCCGGAAATACCGTTCCATGATCTCGGTACTGTTGGTCCGTTCCCATTTTTTCGACGGATCGATATTCGGCTGCACAAGGGTGACCCTTATGCGCTTGTCCCCCACGGAAGCGATCGCATCGTTGCGGAAAACCGAGGAAGCATAAAGCAGGGGAAGGACGATCATGAGCCCCATTGCGATGGCGGCGCGGATTTTTTCCTTCCCCGTGCCGGTCAGCATGACAACCGCGAGCACGTTGAACCAGAGTACCCAGAAGCTGATTCCCCAGACCCCCGTGATATCGGCATACTGAACCATGAGGTTGAAGCTGGCCTGGGAGTTGCCCAGCGTCAGCCACCCCAGGGACATGTCCTGCTGCATGTAGGCCCACTCCCAGGAAACCCAGAGAAAAGGAAGGCTGAAAAGCGCGAAACGGAACCCGGCAGTTTTCTTGAGCAAAAAGAAAAGAAGCATCGGCACCGTGAGGAAAAATGCCTGCAACAGGACTGTGAGAATACCGCCCGGAAGGGTCGCTATCGATACCCACCAGAGAGAGATGATGCAGAACAGCAGCATGCAGAGGTATACCCCGCGATATGCCTCTCCGGCTTTTTCCTTTTCGGCAAGGAAAAGCAGCAGGGGGACCAGGGCGATCCATGCAATAATTTCAAAATGCAGAAACGGGTAGGTGGGGAACGATATTCCGAGAAGTAAACCGCTCAGCAATGGCAAAGTGAACCAGGGGCTGTTTCCGGATTTCAATGTCCGATCAAATAGGGTCATCAATGGTACAAAGGGTTATCGGCTTTAATATAAAAGAAATAACATCAACCGCCATCACCGGCGGCGGGCTTACGTCCAGTCGTACCGGGTGTACGGCATGAAGATATTTTACTTTAATTATTGATTTTTATTCTTTAAATTTGTTTCAAGCTGTTATTTAACAGGAATTAACTGCAAGCATTTCCTGAAAATATCCAAAACTCAACGCCACCAGAAAAAGGAGAACTCATTATGGCTCTTTTCGGCAC
>JAAXXI010000025.1 GCA_013334565.1 Chlorobiaceae bacterium | reverse complement strand
ACGATCTTTTCGATCTGCACCCAGATATCCTTGGCGCGGGGATCGCGGCGTGCCGCTTCGAGCTTGCTGCGGTCGATCGCTCCGGTTGTCGGATTGGTGAAGTTCTGGCGGATGATCATGGGAGGAAAGGGGCTGTTCAATGCCTCGACGACCTCCTGGTCCTGGAGGGTGATGCCGAATTTCTCGAAAAGCTGGTCGAGCAGGGCCTGATCGACGGTGACGTTCCAGGCGCGTTCCTGGAGCGCGACTTCCACTTCGGGCGTTACATCGTTTGCCGGGTTCGATCGGCGGTAATTCTCGGAAAGCTCCTTATAGATCTCATCGTACTGGTTGTAGGCAATATCCTTTCCATTCACCCTGCCCGCCAGGTTCACCTTGCTTTTTCCGGACATTCCGGTAAACTGCATGCCCCACTGGATAACGATAAGCCCAAGAAATGAAGCAATAAGGGCAAACAGAATCACATGCGTCTTATCCCTCAAGCTGGTCATGAAAGCCATAACTCATCCCTTCTCATTAATGTGTTGTTGTTAAAAAACATCGTCGTCCCACCCTTCCCTTCCGACAAGCGGAACGAAGACAAAATGCTGGAAAACCTCTTTGTCGAAAGCATCTCCATGCTTCCGGACCACCGTCATCTGCTGCGATTCATACGTACCCAGAGGAATGACCATGCAGCCGTTTTCCGAAAGCTGCCCGAGAAGCGGCCCGGGTATCTTCGGTGCCGCCGCCGTAACCATGATCCCGTCGAACGGGGCCTTTTCAGGCCAGCCGAGGGTCCCGTCGCCGAGGCGGCATTCGATATCGAGCCCCAGCTCCGTGAATACCCGGCAGGCCATTTCCTTGAGCCCGTCAATCCTTTCAACGGTATACACCTCATAACCGAGCGCATCGAGTATCGCTGCCTGGTAACCTGAACCGGTGCCTATCTCGAGGACTTTTCCGGAAGGGACCCTTTCCACGAGCAAGGTGGTCATGTATGCCACCGTGAACGGCTGCGATATGGTCTGGCCGAACCCGATCGGATAGGCGCAATCGCCGTAAGCGTACGTCAATGATGCTCTGTCAAAGAAACGGTGCCTTTCCACCTCGTTGAACGCATCGAGGACCCTCCGGTTATCGATACCGTACTGCTTCAGCGTTTCGACCATTTCAAGCCGCTGCCGGCGAAGTTTTTCGGCATCCTGCATAAAAACCCCTGAACGGTTTGCTCCGAAAGAGTTCTCCAAACGTATCTTTAACCGGGAAAATGGCACCAATTTCCCGGTTGACCGACAATATTACATAAAAAGCGCAAAAAACAATGCATTCGAGGCTCTTTACCCGGTTCGGCAACCAGGGACCGGGCGGCTCCTACATACTCGTGATAACCCTGTCCTCACCGGTCAGCCTGGCATTCGGCAGGTTCAGGAACGGGGCTCCCCTCTTCCTGGACAGGGGTGAGTACCTCTACATCGGATCGGCGCTTGGCGGCACCCGCAGCCACAGCCCCCTCGCGGCAAGGCTCATCCGCCACGCTTCGAGGTCCCGAGGGCAGAAGCCGCATCTCATCAGGGAAGCACTGATCGACCTTTTCCCAGACTATGAAGACAAAGTGAAAAAGAGCCAGGGCATCGTGCAGAAAAAGCTCCGGTGGCATATCGATTACCTGCTCGACCTGCCGGAAGCCGAAATCAGGCATATGGTGATCATAAACAGCCCGAAAAGGCTTGAACGGGAACTCTGGAAGCTGCTCGGTCCGCTGGAAGGTATCTCGGTCCCCGCCCGGAGGCTCGGTGCGCAGGACACCAGGGAATGCACCCACCTCCTCATGACGGAGAATCTTGAACAGGTGCTCGGGACCATCCGGAAATCCGTTCCTGCGATGATCAGTTCATGATCCCCCCGGACCGGTCAACGGCCAAGAAGGGCTTCGACGAATTCCGCCCGGTCGAAAAGCTGGAAATCGTCTATTTTTTCTCCGACACCGATATATTTGACCGGCAGGTTGAGCTCTCTGGAAATGGAAAGCACGATGCCGCCCTTCGATGTCCCGTCGAGCTTGGTGACGACAAGCCCGGTCACGTTGACACATTTCGTGAACTCCCTCGCCTGGGCGACGGCATTCTGGCCGGTCGTGCCATCGAGAACGAGCAGCACCTCGTGGGGTGCTTCGGGAATTTTCTTTTTTGCGACCCGCATGATCTTTGCAAGCTCCTCCATCAGGTGGATCTTGTTGTGCAGGCGTCCGGCCGTATCGACAAGCACGACATCGGCATCTCGTGAGACGGCTGAACTGACGGCGTCGAAAACCACCGATGCGGGGTCCGCGCCCTGTCCCTGGCCGATAATGGGCACACCGGCCCTGTCGGCCCATATCTTGAGCTGTTCGTAGGCCGCGGCCCTGAAGGTATCCGCCGCAGCGATAATGACTTTCTTTCCGGCTTTTTCGTAGTGGTGGGCCAGTTTTGCTATACTGGTGGTCTTTCCTGCACCGTTCACGCCGACAATAAGGATGACATAGGGCTTTGCGGGAAGTTGCGCGTCGAAATCGAGAGGATGCTCTTCGCCGGTCTCCCGGAGCATCTGCTGGATTTCCTCCATCAGCATCCGGTTCAGTTCCTCTTCCGAACGGTAGGTCTCGTTCTTTGCCCGTTCAGTGATGGCCTCAACGATGTCGAGCGTCGTTTCCACACCGACATCGGCCGAAACAAGAATATTTTCAAGCTCCTCGAGGAACTCGTCGTCGATCTCCGTTTTCCCCTGGGTGATAAAAGTAAGTTTCTCGCGAAGGGTGTCGCGGGTCTTTCCCAGCCCTTCCTTGAGCCTTGAAATTTTGAACTTATCGAAAAAACCCATAAAAAGAGGTATTGGCCCTGTTAGTGAATAATGCCCCGGTCAGTTTCCGGATGCTGGAAAACGCCCGGCGGATATACTTTTCATCCGTTCAACAATGTACATAAAAATATGGCATCAAACCTTATCCCCGAAATCGGGGAATTCGGCCTTATCGGAAAGATTGCAAAAATTGCCGGACCGACCCTCGAAGCTGTCCCGAAGCTGATCGAAGGCATCGGCGACGACTGCGCCGTCTACCGGCTTTCCGAAGAACTGTTGCAGGTATCGACAACCGACATTCTTGTCGATCAGGTTCATTTCGACCTCCTGACGACTCCGGTGAAGCACCTCGGCAGCAAAGCCATGAGCGTCAACGTTTCCGATATCTGCGCCATGAACGCGATACCGCGCTATGCGCTGGTCTCGCTTGCCATACCACCCTCCTTTCCGGTCGAAATGATCGAGGAGCTTTACCGGGGCATGGCGAATGCAGCGGCGGAATACGGGGTTGCCATCGCGGGAGGGGACACCTCGTCGTCCCGCTCCGGCCTTGTCATTTCCGTGGCCGTGACCGGCGAAGTGACAGAGGAGCGCATAGCATACCGAAGAGGAGCATCGCCCGGTGACCTTGTCTGCGTCACGGGCATGCTTGGTGGTGCGGCGGCAGGGCTGCGGCTGCTCATGCGTGAAAAGGACATCATGCTCGAACATCTCGAAAACAGGGAAACATACGACAGGAACCTCATGGCCGACCTCGAGGAATACCGGAACGCCATCCGGAGCCAGCTGCTTCCCCTTGCGCGCCTCGATATCGTGAAATTCTTTCATTCGGCAGGCATCCGGCCGACGTCGATGATCGATATCTCCGACGGGCTCAGCTCCGAACTGCAGCATATCTGCCGCAGCTCGAACACCGGGGCGCTGATTTATGAAAACAGCATTCCCATCGGGCCGGAAACACGCCTCACGGCAGAAGAGTTTCAGGACGACGCCCTCACCTGGGCGCTCACCGGCGGTGAAGACTACGAACTGCTCTTCACGGTGCCGAAGGATTCATTGCAGGATATCTCCGCCCACCGCGACATCTCGGTCATCGGGGAGATCACGCCTCCGGAAGAAGGCATCTTCATCCGGGACATCTACGGCATGAAAATTGATCTCGCTGCTATCAGCGGGTTCGACCATTTCCGCTCATGAGTTCGGCGCTGTCGCAAACCGGGACCGTCCGGGCCTAATTATTTTTTTGCTAAACCCTTTGAAGATGCTAAATTTCTCGACCTGAATGGCTAGAAACGATGCCGAAGTGGCGGAACTGGTAGACGCCCAGGACTTAAAATCCTGTGTTCAGCAATGGACGTGCGGGTTCGATCCCCGCCTTCGGCACCATTCATGTTCCCGTGTTCTCCACCTTGAATTTCGAGCTCTTGCCGTGACTTCCTCTTACCACTTGCTTCAGGAGAGTCCGCCGCAGGACAGGCAGTCAAAACCGGGGCACAGCATTTCTACCTGCACCAGGCAAAACGGACAGAACGCAGGAACAGCCACACCTTTGCAGCAATCCTTCACCTTTAAAGCATAACGATCATGAGCATCGACTCGACGAAGATCCTGCTGAACGAAGACGAAATGCCACGCCAGTGGTACAACATCCAGGCCGATCTGCCTTCGCCGATGCCGCCGCCTCTTGGCCCGGACGGCTCGCCTGTCGGTCCGGACGCCCTGTCGAGGGTTTTTCCGATGAACCTCATCGAACAGGAAGTCAGCACCGAACGGTGGATCGATATTCCGGAAGAGGTGCTGGGTATCCTGAAAATCTGGAGGCCGTCACCGCTCTACCGTGCAAGAAGGCTCGAACAGGCGTTGCAGACCCCGGCAAAAATTTACTACAAGAACGAAGGCGTTTCACCTGCCGGCAGCCACAAGCCTAACACCGCAGTTCCACAGGCATGGTACAACAAGCAGTTCGGCATCAAGCACCTCATCACCGAAACCGGCGCAGGCCAGTGGGGAAGCGCGCTGGCGATGAGCTGCAAGCTGGTGGGTATCGATTGCAAGGTGTTCATGGTACGGATCAGCTTCGACCAGAAGCCGTTCCGCAAAATCATGATGAAAACCTGGGGCGCCGACTGTATCGCCAGTCCGAGCGAACAGACGGCGGTTGGCAGAAAAATTCTTGCTGAAATGCCCGACACCCCGGGAAGCCTCGCCATCGCCATCAGCGAAGCGATCGAACAGGCCGTCAGCAATGACGACACTCGTTACGCTCTCGGCAGCGTACTGAACCATGTGATGCTCCACCAGACCATCATCGGTCTCGAGGCACGCAAGCAGTTCGAAAAAGCAGGGCTCTACCCCGACGTCGTCATCGGCTGCGCCGGAGGCGGTTCGAACTTTGCGGGCATCAGCTTCCCGTTCCTGTACGACAAGATCCATGGAAAAAATGTCCAGGTGATCGCGACCGAGCCCGAAGCATGCCCTACCCTGACCAGGGGACCATATATCTACGATGCGGGCGATGTCGCGAAAATGACGCCGTTCCTTCCCATGCACAGCCTCGGCCACGGGTTCATCCCTCCGGCGATCCATGCGGGAGGCCTGCGCTACCACGGCATGGCCCCTCTGGTGAGCCACGTCAAGGAACTCGGCCTGATCGACGCTACCGCCATCGGCCAGATCGAATGCTATGAAGCCGCCCTGCTGTTCGCCCATACCGAAGGGTTCATTTCAGCGCCCGAAACCTCTCATGCCATAGCCCAGACTATCCGTGAAGCGAAAAAGGCGAAGGAAGAGGGCAAGGAGAAGGTTATCCTCATGAACTGGTCCGGACACGGCCTGATGGACCTCCAGGGGTACGACGCATTCCTGTCCGGAAAGCTCCACGATTACCCGCTGCCCGAAGAGTTCCTGCAGCGCTCCCTCGCCGCAGTCAGGGACCATCCGCCGATCCGCTGACGGCAACTGAAACGTAAAAGAAAAAACCCCGGCAACGCGGGGTTTTTTCTTTACTGCCAATCTGCAAAAGGTTTTCAGTTCTGACTGTCGACCTTTCCTTCCTCCCTGCCTTCCTTTCCGGAAGGTTCGCCTTCAAGGAATTTCAGCTCGTTCCCGTCCTCGTCGAACGAAATCCTGATGGTGCTGCCTTCGGTGAACCGGCCTTTCAGCATCTCCTCGGCCAGCGGGTCCTCGACATACTTCTGCAGGGCCCTCTTGAGCGGCCTGGCACCGTATTTCTGGTCATATCCCTTGTCAACGAGGAACTCCTTGGCATTTTCGTCGATCTGAACCTCGATACCCATCTCGTGGAGCCTTTTGAAGAGCTTACCCGCAGTGATATCGATAATCTTGAAAATATGCTGCTTTTCGAGCGGGTGGAAGACGATGATGTCGTCGATCCTGTTCAGGAACTCGGGATTGAACACGCGCTTCAGGGCATCCTCGATGGTCGACTTCATGGCCTTGTAGCTTCCGGCGGAATCGTCCGGTGCGGTGAAGCCCATGCCCGAGCCGGCGCCGAAGCTCTTGATATCCTTGGCCCCGATGTTCGACGTCATGATGATGATCGTGTTTCGGAAATCCACTTTCCGCCCGAGCCCGTCGGTCAGTACGCCTTCGTCCAGCACCTGGAGCAGGATGTTGAAGACGTCGGGATGGGCTTTTTCGATCTCGTCGATCAGCACCACCGAATAGGGTTTCCTGCGGACCTTTTCGGTCAACTGGCCGCCCTCCTCGTATCCGACATATCCCGGAGGCGCGCCCACAAGGCGGCTCACCGAAAATTTCTCCATGTACTCGCTCATGTCGGCCCTGATCAGCGCATCTTCACTGTCGAAAATGTAGCGGGTCAGCGCTTTTGCAAGCTCGGTTTTTCCGACGCCGGTCGGGCCGAGGAAAATGAACGAACCGATAGGGCGCGAAGGGTCCTTCAGGCCGGCCCGCGTCCTCTGGATAGCCTTGGTGATCTTCTTTATGGCCTCGTCCTGTCCGATCACCTCTTTCATGAGGTCGGCCTCCATGGAAAGCAGCCGCTTCGATTCGGACTGCGCCACCCTGACGACAGGGATGCCGGTCATCATGGCGATAACCGAGGTGATATCGGGCTCCCCGACTTCGTAGACGCTTTCCGCAGCCTTGTCTTCCCACTCCTGCTTGGCATGTTCGAGTGCCTCGAGCAGGTTCTTTTCCTTGTCGCGAAGCCTTGCTGCCTCCTCGAAGTTCTGCATCTTCACGACCAGGTTCTTCTCGTTCTTGACCTCCTCGATGGATTTTTCGAGCTCGAGGATCTCCTGCGGAACGTGGATATTGCTCAGGTGCACCCGCGCGCCCGCCTCGTCCATGACGTCGATTGCCTTGTCGGGAAGGAAGCGGTCGGTGATGTAACGCTCGGAAAGCTTCACTGCCTTCTCGATCGCATCGTCGGAGTAGTGCACGTGATGGTGCGACTCGTACTTCGACTTGATGTTGTTCAGTATCTGGATGGTCTCGTCAACCGATGTCGGTTCGACCATGATCTTCTGGAACCTCCGGTCGAGCGCGCCGTCCTTTTCGATGAACTGGCGGTACTCGTCGAGCGTGGTGGCGCCGATACACTGGAGCTCGCCACGAGCGAGGGCCGGTTTGAATATGTTGCTCGCATCGAGAGAGCCCGAAGCTCCGCCCGCACCGACGATGGTATGCAGCTCATCGATGAAGAGGATGACGTCGCGCGAACGCTCGAGCTCGTTCATGAGCGCCTTCATGCGTTCCTCGAACTGGCCTCGGTACTTCGTGCCGGCCACCAGGGCCGCAAGGTCGAGCGCGACGACCCGCTTGTCGTAAAGCACCCTGGAAACCTTGCGGTGGATGATGTTCAGCGCCAGGCCTTCGGCGATTGCCGTCTTGCCCACGCCGGGTTCGCCGATCAGCACCGGGTTGTTCTTCTTCCTGCGGCTCAGTACCTGCGCCACGCGTTCGATCTCCTTTTCCCTTCCGATGATGGGATCGAGCTTGTCTTCCATTGCGAGGCGGGTCAGGTCGCGACCGAAATTGTCGAGCACCGGGGTTTTCGTCCTCTCGCCCTTGCGCGGATCGGGACGTTTCGGCTGCTTTTCACTGCTGCCGAACGAATAGGAACCTTCCATCGGTGGTTCGTCCGAATCGCTCTTGCTGCTCGAAATGCTCAGCAGTTCATCCCTGACGAGATCGTACGTCACGCCGAACTGCTCGAGGATCTGGGCGGCGATATTGTCGTCGCCTTTCAGGATGGAGAGCAGGAGGTGTTCGGTCCCGATGATGTTCGATTTGCAGATCTTGGCCTCGAGATAGGTGATCTTCAGCACTTTCTCGGCCTGCTTGGTGAGCGGCACGTTGCCCATCTGGGTCGCGGGGACCTTGGGGTGTGTGCTTTCCTCGATTTTCTGCTTGAGGCTCGCGAGATCTATCTTGAGGTTCTTCAATATTTTTGCGCCGATCCCTTCCCCTTCCCTTATGAGGCCGAGCAGAAGGTGTTCGGTACCGATATAGTCATGACCGAGCCGAAGGGCTTCCTCCCTGCTGAGCCTGATGACTTCCTGAACTCTATTTGAAAAATTTCCATCCATTCTCTATGTATGTGTAAAATTGTTTGCTGTAGCTCCGGTTCGCCCGAAGAGTGCATCGCCGCTATACTTTTCCTTATTTTCCATTATATAAAGATAGCGGCTGAAAACCAATCCGTCTCAAGAGAAAACCCGGGAAGGTGATTAAAGGTTCTGCAATCCGATAAGGCAATGAAAGTCCACCATATAGTCATAGACGACACAAACCCTGAGCATCTTGCGCTTTCAATCTGCCGTACCGGGAAGATAAACCGCGTCAGGCTCGGCGATAACGCCTACACAACCTACGGGACCATAGAAGTCGATGCCCACGACTATGCCGCACTCTTCCACTACGGCATCGTTGAAGCACTGAACCGCCTGCCGTTCATATCTGAAACCGGAAACGGGCTCGACAGCTGGGACGAAGCGTTCCTCAGCAACAACTCGATTCAGGGCATGCGGAACATCCTGGAGACATCTTCATCAACCATCGATCCGGAAGCGAAAGAACGCATCCTGCTCGGATGGCAGGACCAGCCGGTCGGCGTAGCCTACCTCAGGGATATCGATCCCGCGAAATTCCTTTCCTTCCTCGGCGAGCTCGGTACATTTCTGGAGGAATCCGCTGCAGAGGGATACGACCTCGAATTCCTGCTCTAAGCGCCCCGCTTGCGACAGGATTGCCCCTCAACCTTGCCGAAGGAGCTTGCCCCGACCGGAAAGGTTTTTCCCCGACCGGAACGGTTTACCCTATTACCGGATCGGGATGGAGAAAAATGTACTGCAGGGCGTTCGTCAGTTTATCGCTGTTGACAATCTTGAACGGTGAAGGAGTACCGGACTCCGCCAATGGCGGCATCGGCACTCCTGCCGCAGCTGCCGCTTTGCGATAATATTCCTCCCTGGTCGGGTGGACCGGAGCGCATGCGTTGAAAACCTCGCCCCACTGTCCGAGCCTGATGATTTCCATGATGATCCTGACGCAGTCATCGCGATGGATCAGGTTCATGGGCTGGTCGGGAGCCGATATCTCTTTCAGTTTCCCGATGTAGGATGCGGGAGTGCGGTCGTCCCCGAGCAGGCCTCCGAAACGGACCACCGTGGTCTGAAAACCCGTTTCGCTCATCAGCATCTCCTCGGCGAGCAGCAGTGCCTGGCCAGAAGGGGATTCGGGATCGGCGCTGTCCTCTTCGATCACCTCCCTGCCGCACGAGGGATACACAGAGGTCGAACTGACAAGCAGCACGGAGCGGACCGTCGACTGGCCGAGCGCATCGATGAGCGAGGAGAACTGGGCGATATGGTATTCGACGATGTCGTCCCTCCGTTCGGGGGGAAAGTCAACCACGAGGATATCGCTCTGGAGAAAATCGGTGATGTCATCCCCAGAGGCTTCCGGATCGAGCCTGATCAGGAAAGGCTCTATGCCGGCATCGCGGAGAACTTCAAGCCTCTCTTCCCTGGTCGTCGATCCCCTGACCATGAAACCTTCGCTTATAAGGGCCTGTGCGAGCGGGAGGCCGAGCCAGCCGCAACCGAGTATGGATATGCTTTCCTTCTGCATGATAGCGTTACCTGTTATTTTTTAAGAGACCTGAGATAGAGCAGCATCGACTGCATGTCGGGAGAATCTTCATCCAGCGGTTTCCCTTTCAGGGGGCCGAGAATGCAGTTGTTGACCTGCCCGGCGAGGTTCGGGTTCATCCAGGCATTCTGCAGTTCGGAACCGCCGGGATGGCAGCTCGAACAGCTTCTGCCGGAAACCGCTCCTGCAAATTCCGGAGAGTTGAAAAGCCGTCGGCCTTTTTCAGCCGACGGAGCTTCGCCGGCTGAAGCCCCTGTGGAAGCCAACAGAACGGCAAGCAGGGAAAATATCCCGTAACAGAATGGTTTATCCATCTCTTCGTATCTTCTTTTCGTTGTTTACATTTCGAGGCTCTGCCCGGTGTTGCTTTTACGGATAAGCCTGTCCAGGCAGCTGCTGCAGACACAGGTATCATAGCGCGATGCGAGGAAGTAACGCACATCTTCGGGGACCACTTTGCGCGCGCACCAGCATGTCGCCGTAAGCGTACAGTTGAAAGTATCGCCGCATATCGGGCAATTGACGGTTGTTCCGGCTGCCGGGGACTGTTCGGGAGAGTGCATAACGGGTACTTTTTATTTTTGTTTCTGGTATTCTGTCAAGATATCAGTTCATCGCTAAACGGCAAGGGCCTGTCTGATCGCCGCACGCCAGCCGGAAAGCAGGTCGTCCCTCGTTCCGGCTGGCATGGAGGGCACGTAGGCCCGCTCAATCCGCCTCAGGGCAGCAAGTTCATCGGAAGAACTCCACACCCCGGCATGCAGGCCGGCAAGATAAGCAACTCCCAGCGAAGTCGATTCGATATTGGCCGGTTTCTGTACGGGCAGCCCGAGAAGGTCCGCCTGGAACTGCATGAGAAAGGCATTGCCTGCCGCTCCCCCGTCAACCATGAGCAGTTCGGGAACAATACCGGTATCCGCCGCCATAGCCGTGAAAACATCGTACGACTGGTAGGCGATGGATTCCAGTGCTGCACGGACGATATGGCGCCAGTTAGCGCCCCTGGTGAGTCCGGTTATGGTCCCCCTGGCATCCATTCGCCAGTGCGGCGCGCCGAGGCCTACAAAAGCGGGAACGAGATAGACCCCTGCGTTGGTGGGCACCTGGAGCGCCGCATCTTCCGAAGCAGCGGCGTTCGCGATGAGCTTCAGTTCATCACGCAGCCACTGGATGGCCGCTCCCCCGATAAAAACCGAGCCTTCGAGCGCGAAACAGGGATTTCCGAACCGGTCGACGGCAATCGTCGAAAGCAGTCCGTTTCCGGAGCGAACAAGCTCCCCGCCGGTATTCATGACCATGAAGCATCCTGTGCCGTAGGTATTCTTGACGCTTCCCCGTTCAAAGCAGCACTGCCCGAACAGGGCGGCCTGCTGATCGCCGGCCATTGCCGATACCGGGACACCCGACAGCTCCGGTATGGCCGTCACCATGCCGTAATCCGACATGGAGCCCCTGACTTCCGGCAGCATCGTTTCAGGCACGCCGAACAGGTCGAGCAGCTCTTTGTCCCAGCACTTCTCCACAATGTTGAAAAGCATGGTGCGTGAAGCGTTGGTAAAATCGGTCGCATACACCCTTCCTCCGGTAAGTTTCCAGAGAAGCCAGGTATCGACAGTCCCGAAAAGCAGGTTTTCTAAATCGCTCCTGCCGCAGTGATCGAGTATCCAGCGGATCTTTGACGCGCTGAAATAGGCATCGAGAGGAAGGCCTGTTTTCATCGAAATCCGGTCTTTTTCCGACGAATAGCCCTGCAGCAGCTCCATCGTCCTCCTGCACTGCCAGACAATGGCATTGCTGACCGGTTTACCGGTCCTCCGATCCCAGACGACCGTTGTTTCACGCTGGTTGGCAATCCCCATCGCAACGACAGGTGCTGCATGTTTCGCCTTCAGTTCGATCACCCCGTCCACGACCGTCTGCCAGACCTCTTCCGGATCATGCTCGACCCAGCCCTCGCGGGGGTAAATCTGGGTGAACTCCCTGTAAGCCCTCGCTATTGCCCTGCCTTTTTCATCGTAGAGGATACAGGTAGTCCCTGTGGTCCCCTGGTCAACAGCGAGGATAGCCATGATGGTTCGCTTCAAGTGGTTTTGCCGGCAGTATGCCAGGTGTTACAAGATACCATGCCGCCGCGTAATTCCATCGGCACTGATCAGTACCGGAAAAACCGGCTTGGAGCCGCGTTGCATGGTCAGCCGGAAGCCACGACGACGAAGCGCTTCGGCAGATGAAAGATCCGATAAACCGGATAAAAGGAATGAAAAGGAAAAACCGGCAGAGTGAAGCTGACATGCATTCCCGAAGGGGACTCTCTTACTGTCGGGGCTGGAGGAAAAGCCTTTTTGCGACAGGATCAGCGTTTTTTCGCTTCCACCCAGTGCGAATATCCCGAAACCCTTCTTTCGGACTTGCCGCAATGCCTGCAGGTATAGTTTGAACACTGCGCCACGTAATTCCATTCGACATCGCCTTCATACTCCTTTTTCAGCACCTCTTCCGTTTCGCCGTTATAATCCAGTTCATGCATGCGCTCCTCGCTCTTGCCGCATCTCGGGCATCTGCGACGGTAGCAGTAATCGGGGTTGTCTCCATCAGTGATCCAGGGATGCTGGTCCCGTTCTTCTTTTTTTCCGCATTGCTGGCAGGACCGGGACTGGTGGCAGGTTCGGTCGTTATCGTACTGCCATTCGGAGTATTTGTGCGGAACGGTCCGGCTGACCTTGACCCCGCATCTCGTACACTCCCGCAGTTGTTCACAGGTTACACCGGGAACCGACTGCCACTCCCCGAAATCATGACCGAAAATCTTGCATATGAGTTTTTTCATGGTGCCATTCTCTTCTTCGAGAAACTGAGGTTCCTGTTCTGTTCAGAAAATTTCATTCCTGCGAAACGGGCTGTTGAAAAACCCGGGAAACTGCCGAACGGGGCAAATTCTCTGCCTGTAACGGCATGAAATACAAGACGATGAAGAAACTCCGTCACTCCATCCCCATGAAAGAACGGCAAACCGGGGGATGCTCACCGTACGATATGGGGATGTTTCTTATAAGTAAATATATGCAAGGAATTTGACAGCACGAAGATACTTTCGTGCGTTACCACTCATGTGAAGAGCCTGAAGATGAAAAAATCATTGATTTTACCAGGATGTGACAAATGTTCTTACTGATCCGGCGATTAATCGGGTTCCGTTATCTTTCAGATCAAACTCCACGTCCTTGCCATTCTGTCTTTTCCTGTCATTCTGAACGAAGTGAAGAATCCATAACTTATTTCTTTATAGAAAGATGGATCCTTCACTCTGCAATGCTTCGTTCAGGATGACACTTGTCTTTCGGAACAATCTTCCGGCGACATTCATTCTGTTCTTGCTCTTGACCCTGTCATTCGGTCTTTTCCTGTCATTCCCCTTTTTCTGTCATTCTGAACGAAGTGAAGAATCCATGACTTATTTATTAAAAAATGGATCCTTTACACCGCCACGCTTCATTGCGGAATGACCGCGCTGTTACATGGATTTGCCTGCGACTGTTCTGTTACAGGAACAACAAATCGGTAAGGGTGAAAAAAAAATTAAAAAAAGAGCGCAGGAATTTTAACAGGATGTCGTCATAATTGATGTGTGTGGTTGATTGTGTGTGTTCTTCGATATATGGTTGTGTGTGAAAAAATTCAACAGCAGCCCGGTAAGATGAATGATGATGCCTGAAACCGGATTGATTGATGACTGATGTACTGATGAAAACTGTGGGGTGTTGTTGATTTGAAAAGCGAAGGAGATTTCTTCTTCGCTTTTCTTGTTTCGGGGAGCACGTTTCATCGAGTGCAGATATTTTCAGGGAGAAAAGCCATGAGAGCTCGAAAACTTGCGGTGACGGCGATGATGTTCCTGGCGCTGGCAGGATGTTCTTCAGTTTCGGTTGTCAGCGATTACGATAAAACCGCTCCACTCACCAGCTACAAAACCTACAGCTGGGCTGACGATGCCGCAGTAAAAAATACCCCCAACGTCCTTGCCGACAACCCATTGGTCCTCAAACGCATTAAAAGTTCGGTTGACAGGGAACTCGGAACGAAAGGCTACATCATTTCCGCCAGCGGCCCTTCGGATTTCTCCGTCGGGGTGTTTGCCAGTTCACGGCAGCGGGTTTATTACGATCCGCCCCCCGCAGGATTTTATTTCTACCGGGGTTACTATGGCCGCTACGGTTTCTACGATCCCTTCTGGTGGGGCAGGCCATATGTTCGCGCTTATGAAGAAGGAACGCTCGGCATCCTCATTTACGACAACAGAAGCGGCAAGCTCGCCTGGCAGGGTGTGGGCAGGGGAATACTGAACGACTACAGGAACGGCGACGACCTGCAGAAAGACATAGACGAAGCGGTGACGAAAATCCTTACGGAGTTTCCGCCTCAGAACAAATAAGCCTGACTACCGGTCGAAAAGCCTGTAATCGCTGATATCGAGGTGAATCAGCACCGGGCCTCCAAGCGGCCTGCCGCCTGGCCCTCTCGGCGTCACCCGCCGTTCGGAAGGATAGAGCAGTCCGTCACGGTTGCGTGAGTGCTGCAGCACGACATTGGATGCCCTGGCAAGCGGGCTGATGATGTCGGCGGTGTAGTCGTGCTGGATAAGGAGGCCGTTACTGCGATCGAACCTGAAGCGCTGCACCCGGCTGTGGGTCGGGATGCTTTCGGGGAAAACCGCTTCGAGCAGGCCGGGTTCGAGTTCCGTCCATGTTATGTCGTCGCGCATCAGGAGGGCCGGCAGGGTGAAATAGTTCCAGGAGGCATAGTTCGCGAAATAGGACATGTCGAGATCATCCCACCACAAAAGCCTCCGTCCGATCCTGAAATACGCTCTCGCATTCTTCCGTTCCCCGATCACCTTTCCGCTGCTGTCCTCGAGACGCACATCTTGACCGTCAAGCACGCCGGTAACCGACGGATCGCTGCCGATCGGCGTCAGTGTCGAAAACGGCCGATGAACGCTTTCCGTCATCTTCACCCGGTTGAAAAAAGGACGCCTTTTCAGGGTGAACGCAAGCCCCGTTGCGCTCACTTCCACCTGGAGCCTCTCCGCCTTACGCCACAATTCCTGGCCGCCGTAAGCGTCGATGGCTTTTTCCGCTGTCTGACTGATGGGCATAAATCTCCCTTTGATGTCGGTTTAGGTGACTGCTGATTTATGTAACGCTGTCCCGCAACGCTCAACTCCACACAGGGCAGGGGTTCATACTATTATCCCTGCTTCTCGGTGAGGTACTTCCAGTACTTCATCGGCATGTTGGATTTCTGCAGCCTGGGATTGCGGCGCTCGGGTATGGCGATGGTGCCGAAAAAGGTTTTCCAGAGCGCCTGCACCGCTTTCTCCTCCTCCGACAGGGCCGGCGCGGTAAACTGCTCGATCAAGCCGAGAGTGAGGCTTCCCCGGTGCCAGCGGGCGGCGGTGCGCCTGCGGACGTCGTAGATGAACCAGTCCTCCGCCCTGAGCCGCTTGCTGAAGTGCAGTGAAAGCGGGTGGATGATGTTGTTGTCTGGTTCCATTCTCGCAAGGTAAGCCCCGTCCTGCAGCTTTTCGAAACGCAGCAGACCTTTCATGCGGTGCAGCTCCCGGCCGGCTTTTCTGGAAACCGTGACGATCTCCTTCACCGAAGGGTGGGTGAGGTAGCCGTTAACCTTGCTGCCATGCTGCAAGGCAAGGGCGAGGTAGCGCAGCATGCTGGTTTCAAGGCCTCCCTTTTCGGCCATGGTGAAATAATAGAATGTATAAACCGCTTCGGAAGCCAGATTCTGCAGGCGGCTGAAAAATTCCTCTGCTGCCGCCGTATCGGTCGCAAGGTACACGCCCTCTTCGAACAGCGTGTTTTCCCGCTCGACGAGGGTAACGCGTTCAACATCCTTTTCCCCGGCAAGGATATGGGCCACGGCGCTCAGGAGCCCTTCGGAGGTGCCGTCGTAAAGGTACCGTCCCATGGTTTCAGGCAAAAAGCCCCGGAAGGACGAGCTGCTTCGGAGGCGCCGCCGGGGTCACCTCGCCGCCGTCGCCGAGCAGGAGCCGGTTGCGGAGCAGGAGGGGAGAACGCTCCATCTGCTCAAAAGGCCGGCCCGAACAGGTGATGAAATATTTCGCGCGTTTCATGACCACTCCGATTTTCCTGAGCCCTTCGGGGGTGATGACCGAGAACCTCCGGGCAGCGATGATCCTGCGCGCCGATGTAACACCGATGCCCGGGACTCGAAGCAGGGTAGCGTAATCGGCCCGGTTGATCTCGACGGGATAGAAATCCGGATGGCGCAGCGCCCATGCGGTCTTGGGATCGAACGACTCGTCGAGGTTGGGCATGTCGTCCGAAAGGATCTCTGTGGCGGTAAACCCGTAAAACCTGAGCAGCCAGTCGGCCTGATAGAGACGGTGCTCGCGCAGGAGCGGCGGGGCGGCAAGGACCGGAAGGCGGTTGTCGTGGTTGACCGGCACGAATGCAGAATAGTAGACCCGTTTCAGGTTCATCTTGCGGTAAAGCCCCTCGGAGAGCCGGAGGATCTGGAAATCGCTCTCCGGGCTGGCGCCGACGATCATCTGCGTGCTCTGTCCTGCAGGGGCGAATTTCGGGGCCTTCCTGCTCGCCCGCCGCTCGACGAGGCTCTCGGTTATTTCCTTTCCGATTAGCGACATCGGTTCGAGGATGGAAAACTTCTCTTTCTGCGGCGCAAGCCTCTTCAGCGATTCGTGCGACGGAAGCTCGATGTTCACGCTGATGCGGTCGGCATGGAGGCCTGCCTTCCTGACCAGCTCTGGACTGCTCCCTGGAATGATCTTCAGATGGATATAGCCGCGGAACCGCTCTTCGGTCCGCAGTGTTTCCACCACGCTGATCATGCGTTCCATCGTCTGGTCGGGGCTTTTCATGACCGCTGAACTGAGGAAAAGCCCCTCGATGTAGTTGCGGCGGTAAAATTCCATGGTGAGATCGACCACCTCGCGCGCTTCGAACGATGCCCGCTCGACGGGATTCGACGAACGGTTCACGCAGTAGGCGCAATCATAGATGCAATCGTTGGAGAGAAGGATTTTCAGGAGGGAAATGCAGCGGCCGTCGTCCGACCAGGAGTGGCAGATGCCGCTCTGCGACGTGTTGCCCGTGCTGTAGGGGTTCCCTTCCCTGCGGCAGCCGCTCGATGCACAGGAGGCGTCATAACGGGCAGCCCCTGACAGGACCTGAAGTTTCGCAAGCGTTTCCATGAGGGAAATATAGCATCGAAAGTGCGTTCCCGGAAGAGGCGGCGGATGGTCAGGGCATTCCTTTTGCACTTCTCTGCATGAGAAGCCCGACCGTCCGTCTTGCTCCGGTCACGACGCCAGGCAGGGACTGTCCGGGAAAAATGGAATCTCCGGCAAGAAACAGATTGTCGAACCGCGTAGCAGGTCCCCGGACCCCGAAAAGCGATGTCTGCGCATAGCCTCCCACGCAACCGTTCAACCGGCCCGTATACCGCTCCCAGGCAACCGGCGTTCCGGCGACGAGAAAACACAACGCATCCCGCGCTTCCGGGAACTGTTCTGAAAGGACGCCAAGCATTTTTTCCGTGCAGGCATTTTTCATCTCTCTGTATGCGTCAGGGCCTCTCTTCAGGGCATCGAACCAGCGGCCGGGCATGGAATGCGTGGAAATAGTCACCGCACGGAGCCCGGCTGGAGCCCTCCCGGTTTCGCCACCGGGTGAAGCGGAAACAAAAATCGAGTTGCCTTCTGCAAGCTCCCCACTGCTGCCGACAATCTGGACATGGCGCGAGTGGAGGTTTTCGAAAAAAGCCGAATCCATCCCCAGGTAGAGCGTAAATGCGCTCCATGACGGTTTAGCCGATGTTTCCGGAAGCGCTGCCGCTTCGGAGCCCTCGATCGCCGCCAGCGAGGAAGGGGTGAGGTTGGCTACAACGAAGTCGGCAGCATACGCCCCTCCATCCGATGTTTCGACCCCGATTACCTGACGCCGGACCGAATCGATGCGAATCGCCTTCTTCCCGTAGAGCACCGCGCCGCCGTTTTTTTCAATCGAACGGGCAAGCAGCGAGGCAACCGTCCCGATCCCTCCAATTGGGCTGAAGGTGCCGGAGGAGGGCAGGTCAAGCGCGATGGCCGCGTTGATGGCATTGGCATGACGGGAGGTGGTCTGCACCGAAACAAGGAGTTGGGCATCGATAAAGCGCACGAAATCCGGGTCGCGGTGCAGGTTGTGCGACGAGAGCCACTCGAAAGCGGATTTCGATGCGAATTTCAGGAGCCGGGCGGAGGCGGGCATGCCCGAAAACCCTTTTTGCAGAAGCTCCGCGAGATCCCGGGGGCTTTTCACCGGCCACGATACCCCTCCCCTTGCCAGTTTCCACAGAAGTCCCGCAAGTGCGGCCTGCTCTTTCCAGAAAGCCTCCGTGCCTGGAAAACGCTCAATGATTTCCGCCCTTGATGCAGACAGGCAGAAACGGATATGCCGGTCGCGGTACTCCCATGCGACCGGTTCGGGATTGAGAGGCCATGCAATATCCAGTTCTTTCCCGAGTTCATCCATCGGACCTCCAGGTTGGAACCCGCACCCGACTGTCGCTCCGGCATCGAAACGGTACCCGGAGCTCGAAAATGTCGCGGCGCAACCTCCCGGATAGTCCTGCGCCTCAAGCACCGTGACTGCCGCGCCTTTGCCTGCCAGCAGCGCCCCTGCGGCAAGTCCGCCGATACCTGCCCCTATTATCAGGACATTCGCTTCCTGTATGTGCATCATCGCCAGATTATTCATGCATCCTGCAATTCGTGCCCGTCAGACAGGCCATATCGAATCGGATAACGGAAAAGATCCTTACGAAGTTCTTCCACCCGAAAGGCTTTCGGTACTGCAGGGATCCTGGAAAAAAGCTTCCAGTACTGTGAAGGGTTGAGGAAAGCAGTTACGCTTCGGCAAGGAGCAGCGCGACCTGCGTTTTCAGCTTTCCGGCAGGGGTTTCGGAGGGATCGTCGAGATAGACCTCATAGGAGATCCCGTTAGGCCTGAGCCTGTTTTCGGCGACGCACTTCATGAGATACTCGTAAGCCGATTCAAGCTTGTCGTAGGGGCCGGTATAGACTGTAACGAGCGCTTTTCCCGACGGGGTCCAGGTGGACCTGATGGATCCCGAACCCTCGGCAGGTTCCTTGACGGGAAAACCGAACTCAACTTCGAGTTCGTCCTCGTCCATATGGTAGTAGAGGGCGAACGGCGGACCTGACGGTGCTTTTCCCTGCTCTTTCAGGAGCCCGGCGATAGAGGCGTAGCCGTTCTCGAACAGCGATACGATACCATCGCCCCTGATACGGGTTCTGATCGTGAGAGCTGGACGCTGGGAAAGCTTCCTGATTTCGGGAAAAAATGTGGGTTCCAGATCCATGGGGTTCTCAGTTTTGCGGCTGAAGCGAACAAGCGGGACCGAAAAAGAGTATCTACGTATAGAAGTCGGCGTAGCGGGATTCGAACCCACGACCCCTTCCACCCCAAGGAAGTGCGCTACCAGGCTGCGCTATACGCCGAATGACCGACAAGGGTACTGATTATACTAAAATTCGGGAATAAAATAACATTTTTTAACAGGTTTTCGCCTGTAGCCCCAATGAACGAGAGGGGATTAACAGCCGGACGGAATAACTGAATGGAGCGACTTATCAACAATACTCCCAATATACGCCAACAGGCCACAAAGCTCCCAAAACATAGAGCGCGAAAACCGTCAATCCAGGCAAGTAACTATTTTTAAATCACTTAGTCCAAAACCGCCGTTTTCGTCACCCGTATATTTCAACAAAAAAGCAAGAATACAACCTGCTTTCAACAAGTTATCCACATTTAACGAACATTTCAGGCCCCATCACGCTTTCTGAAAAGATGGGTAAGGTAACCGATGAAGGGCGGCAGGAGCGACACTCCGATGATTCCGAGAAAAATCAGCTTCCGGTTCTGCTGTACAAAAGGAAATTGCCCGAAAAAATATCCGCTGTAGCAGAAAATCCCCACCCAGAGCAATGCCCCGCCGACACTGAAAAGGAGGAACCTGCTGTAGGACATCGTGCCTATTCCCGCGACAAACGGTGAAAATGTCCTCACAATCGGGATGAACCTGGCAAGAACGACCGTAATCCCGCCATACTTCTCGTAGAATGCATGGGTCATGGCGAGATGCTCCGTATTGAAAAAGCGGGATTTCTGGAAATGGAACACTTTCGGGCCGAGGCTCCTGCCGATGAAAAAATTGAGGTTGTCACCGATGAATGCCGCTGAACAGAACACCAGCATAAGGAGGTTCGGGTCGAGTGGAGATCCCTGCAGCGAAGCAAGCGTTCCCGCGGCAAAGAGCAGTGAATCCCCCGGGAGGAAAGGGGTCACGACGAGCCCGGTTTCACAGAAGACGATGAGGAACAGGATCGCATAGACCCAGCTGCCGTATTGGGATA
Organism: Chlorobiaceae bacterium; assembly: GCA_013334565.1. Lineage (GTDB taxonomy): Bacteria > Bacteroidota > Chlorobiia > Chlorobiales > Chlorobiaceae > Chlorobium. The sequence goes on along the minus strand of JAAXXI010000025.1, from coordinate 10,569 downwards.
TGAGATAGACGAGATGGGAATCGATATGGAGAATGAAATCGGCAATGAATGCAAAGAGCCCGGAAAGAGAATGATCCATCAGCTTTGACTGAAAAATGAATGTTGAAAGAAAAAGACGAACCGGATCAACGGCTCATGGCCAAACAAGCTTGAAATCCCGATCATCGCATGGATTTCCGCCATCGTGACCACAGGCTGAAAATGTGGTTATTGTTCCATATATTAGTTTTTTTTACCGGAGAGAAAAAAGGATTCCGACAATGAGCTACTTTGCCTCCAACCGCTGCCGTCTGTATTACGAAGATACCGCTGAAACGGACCCGTCTTCCCTGCAGAAACCCGCCGTGCTTTTCGTCAATGGCTGGGCCATTTCGAGCCGCTACTGGACCCCCCTCGTCGAACAGCTTGCCCCCCGCTACCGCTGCATCACGTACGATCAGAGCGGAACCGGCAGGACCATCATCAAAGGGTTCAAACCGACGTTCACCATCGAAGGTTTTGCGGAAGAAGCAGGGTTGCTGATCGAACACCTCGGACTTGACAGGAGCAGGAACCTCCATATCGTGGGCCACTCGATGGGCGGCATGGTCGCAACCGAGCTCTGCCTGCGCTACAGGAAATCCCTGCTGTCGGCAGCCATCGTCGCCTGCGGAATTTTCGAGGAAACGGCTCTCACTTCGCTCGGTCTTTTTTTCCTGGGAGGGCTGATCGATTTTTCGATGAATTTCAGGGGCATCTTCGAGGTTGAACCGCTTAAATCCATGTTTATCAAAAGGGCGGCGACGAAAGAAATCCCGAAAGAATACCACGATATCATCGTCGAAGATTTTACCCGATCCGACAAGGAAGCGACCAATGCGGTCGGAAGGTTTTCCATCGATCCGGAAGCGCTGAGGACCTACACCCGGCATGTCATTGCCATTGAATCGCCGGTCCTGTGCAGCGTCGGCATGGCTGACCATACCATACCGCCTGAAGGGACCATCACGCTCTATGAACGCAGGCTCGCCGAATCACCGGCGCCGACAAACCTGGCGAAGTTCACGGACCTTGGGCACCTGCCCATGCTCGAAGCGACCGACAGGTTCGCTGCCGAACTGAAAAAGCATTTTGAATTTGCCGAACAATTTTATAAACAGACTGCACGGGAAACTTCCGGAAATTGAGAAAGAGAGAGCCTGCTGTTGCATTGCCCGGAAAAATGACACCATGACTGAAACGATATGAACAACGATTTTGTAAAAAAGCTGCTGACCAGTAAGAAACTGCTGTTTTCCATCCTGTTCCTCACCATAACACTGGCTGCCGGTCAGGTTTTCGCCACGAAAACCTTCCTCGGCCTGCCCAGCATCGAGGAACTTGAAAACCCGAACCCTGAACTGGCCTCCCTCGTCTATTCCGAAGACGGGGTCCTCCTGCATAAATATTTCCTCAAGAACAGGACGTTCGTCCCGCTCAAATCCATCCCGATGTCGACGCGCCATGCGCTCATCGCCACAGAGGATGTCACCTTTTACCAGCACTGGGGCGTCGATCTGAGAAGGCTCACTCTCGTGATGGGTGAAAATATCATCAAAGGCAGAAGCCGGTGGTACGGGGCCAGCACCATCACCCAGCAGCTTGCCAAAAACCTTTTCCTCACCCAGGAACGCACCGTCAGTCGGAAAATGAAGGAGTTCGTAACGGCTATCGAGCTTGAAAAGACCTACACGAAAGACGAAATCCTGGCGCTCTACCTCAATACCGTCTATTTCGGTTCCGGGGCTTACGGGGTGGAAACGGCGGCCCAGACCTATTTCGGCAAATCGGCTTACCAGCTCACGATCCCGGAGAGCGCAACGCTCATCGCCACCCTGAAAAACCCGACGGCATACAACCCGGCCAAAAACCCGAGCGATGCCATAAGCAGGAGGAACCTGGTCATCTCGCTGATGGAAAAGGAACATTTCATCACGTCCGCCCAGGCCGCCCAGGCAAAAAGGACGCCACTGGTCCTGAAATATTCACCGGTAAGCCGCCAGGGCCTCGCGCCTTACTTCACCGAGTATGTCCGCCAGACCATCAAACCGGTATCGCGGATCGGTGATATCAACCTTTACCGTGACGGCCTCACCATTCAGACCACCCTCGACAGCAGGATGCAGAAGTATGCCCAGCAGGCAGTTGCCGAACACCTTGCATCGCTGCAGGCTGCGTTCGACCGCGACTGGAGGTGGAATGAAACGCTGAAGAACCAGATCATCAAGGAAAGCGACCGTTACAAGGAACTGACGGGTGACGGCATGTCCGACCAGCAGGCCATGGCGAAACTGAAAGCGGACACCGTCTGGCTGAACGGCCTTCTGAGGGAAAAAACACGGATTCAGGCGGCAATCGTCGCGATCGATCCGTCAAACGGCCATGTTAAGGCCTGGGTCGGCGGCAACAGTTCGCCCGACGATTACAAATACCAGTTCGACCATGTCTGGCAGGCGCGCCGCCAGCCTGGTTCGACCTTCAAGCCTTTTGTTTACACGACTGCCATCGACAAGGGGCTGCCGGCAAACTTCCGCGTTCTCGACCAGCCGCTCGAACTGAAAAACGGTGACGGCACCATCTGGTCCCCGAGAAACTCGGACGGATCTTCCGGCGGCATGACCACGCTTCGCGACGCGCTGTGCCGTTCGCTCAACCAGGTGACCGTCAGGCTGGCTTATGAACAGCTGACCGTTCCCGAGATCATCAGCTATGCAAGGAGAATGGGCATCTCTTCTCCACTCGCGCCCAACCTTTCGCTTGCCCTCGGTACTTCCGAGGTTACCCCTCTCGAGCTTGCAGGCGCATTCGCAACCTTCCCGAACAACGGGGTCTGGAACGAACCGGTCTCGATCCTCAAGGTTTCGGACAAGCACTACCGTCCGCTTTCGCAGTATATCCCGAACCGGCATTTCGCCATCGACTCGACAACGAATTTCGTGGTGATCTCGATGCTCAAAGACGTCATCAACAGGGGCACGGGCGCATCACTCCGCTCCACGTACGGGTTCAACAATGAAGCTGCAGGAAAAACCGGAACGACCCAGAGCATGAGGGACGCCTGGTTCGCCGGGTTCACCCCGCAGCTCGTAGCGGTCGTATGGACCGGTTTCGATGACGAACGGATCAGGTTCACATCGATGTCCTACGGCCAGGGTGCCAAGGCGGCCCTTCCGATCTGGGCCGGGTTCATGAAACGCTGTTATGCCGACCCGACGCTGAGACTCTCGAACAGGTACTTCCATATTCCCGAAACCGTCGTGGCCGTGCCTATTTCCGGCCAGACAAATTCACCGTCCGAGCTTCTCGGCAGCGATGTCTATATCGAATATTTCACCCCGAAGGGTTTTCAGTACTACCAGTCGCATCCCGGTGGCTTCCCGGGCGGAACCCGTGACTCGACAGGCCACCCTGAAGGCACTCCGCAGCCGCAGGCAGCCATGCCGGCAGACAACCGGAACCGGCCGGGCGGGAACTGAGACAACGTCTTATAAACTTTCAACCGTTCACGTATGCAATCGGTACTGGTACTGGATTTCGGCTCTCAATACACACAGCTCATAGCCCGGAGGATCCGGGAGCTCGGCATCTATTCCGAAATCCTTCCCTACAATACCACGCCTGATAAAATCAGGGAGCACGGCCCGAAGGCGATCATCCTTTCCGGCGGACCTACCAGCGTCTATAACGAGTCGCCGATCATGCCCAATCCCGGCATCTTTTCGCTCGGCATTCCCGTACTCGGTATCTGCTATGGTCTTCAGGCGATCGCGAAACATTTCGGCGGCGAGGTTGCCGGAGCCGCGAAGCACGAGTTCGGCAGGGCGAAAATTTTCGTCAACCGCAATGAAGAACAGGAAAGCCTGCTGTTCCGCAATATTCCCGATTCGGATGTATGGATGAGCCACGGCGACAAGGTGGTCCGGATGCCCGAAGGGTTCAGGATCACGGCAAGCAGCGGCAACTCGGAGATGTGCGCCATCGAAAGCTGCGGCAGCAGGGCAGCCCTTAACGTCTACGGTCTGCAATTCCATCCCGAAGTCCAGCACACCCTTTACGGAAAACAACTCCTGTCGAATTTCCTTATCGAGATCGCCGGCATTGTTCCGGACTGGTCGTCGAAAAGTTTCATCGACCACCAGATCGAGGATATCCGCCGCAAGGCAGGCAAAGAGACGGTCATCTGCGGTATCAGCGGAGGTGTCGATTCAACCGTCGCGGCCGTCCTGGTCAGCAGGGCGATCGGCAAGCAGCTGCACTGCGTCTTCGTCGACAATGGCCTCCTGCGGAAAAACGAAGCGAAAAAAGTGATGAACTACCTCAAGCCACTTGGCCTCAAGGTTACCCTCGCCGACGCTTCGGACCTCTTCCTGAAACGCCTTCAGGGAGTCGCTTCGCCCGAAAAGAAACGCAAGATCATCGGCAGGACTTTCATCCAGGTCTTCAACGATCATGTCCACAAGGAGAAATTCCTGGTCCAGGGGACCCTCTACCCCGACGTCATCGAGAGCGTGAGCGTCAAAGGGCCTTCCGAAACCATCAAATCGCACCACAACGTCGGCGGCCTTCCGAAACGCATGAAACTGAAGCTCATCGAGCCGCTCCGCGAACTGTTCAAGGACGAGGTGCGCTCGGTCGGGCGCGAGCTCGGCATCAGCGAAGAATTACTCATGCGCCACCCGTTCCCCGGCCCCGGCCTCGCTGTCAGGGTGCTCGGCTCGGTAAGCAAAGATCGGCTCGACGTTCTGCGAGAAGCTGATGAGATCTACATCGAGGAACTGAAATCGAACGGCCACTACCAGCAGGTCTGGCAGGCTTTTTCCGTACTGCTCCCGGTACAGTCGGTTGGCGTCATGGGCGACAAGAGGACATACGAAAACGTGCTTGCACTGAGGGCCGTGGAGTCTTCGGACGGGATGACCGCCGACTGGGCACAACTGCCCCACGATTTCCTCGCAAGGGTGTCGAACCGGATCATCAACGAGGTGCGGGGAATCAACCGTGTGGCCTATGATATTTCATCGAAACCCCCGGCAACGATCGAGTGGGAGTAACACGACAGCGACGTCCGGGTTGCTTGCGTAAACCGGTTCAAAGCCGCTATCCTGAACAATACAAAAGGGATGGCGGCTTTTTCGTTTTCACCAGGAAGGGTCAGAGCCAGTGCCTGCTTTTGAAAAAAAGAACACCTGAGGTTGAAAGGACGAAAGAGAAGAGCAGGATGAGCCAGAAGCCAAACCGGTGGGTCTCGAACGAGTTCGGCACATTCATGCCGTAGAGGCTCGCAATAAGCGTCGGGATCATCAGGATAATCGAGAATGACGTGAGGCGTTTCATAACCACGTTCAGATTGTTCGATATGACGGAAGCATAGGCATCCATCATCCCGCTGAGGATGTCGCTGTAAATGTTCGTCAGCTCGAGAGCCTGTTTCAGCTCCACCTCCACGTCCTCGATCAGTTCAAGGTTGCAACCTTCCTTCCGCGACAGAATGTTCTTTATTTTATGAAGCAGTATGTCGTTGCTTTTCAGTGAAGTCATGAAATAAACCAGGCATTTTTCTATCTGCAGCAATGTCTGCAGGTCTTCGTTCTTGATCGATTTTTCAAGTTTGTCTTCGGCGCTTTTGATCTGAAGGTTGATCTGTTTCAGATACTTCAGGAACCATACGCTCGAAGAAAGAAGCAGTTTGAGCACCAGATCGTAGTTGCTTTCGATAACGATGTTCTTGCGCTTCGTGTACGCGATGAAGTCACGAACAAGGTCGGTTTCGAAAAAACAGATCGAAAGAACGACCTTGTCGTTAAAAATGATTCCGAGAGGAATAGTGGAAAACGGAAGGTTTTCATCATCCGATTTATAGGGAATCCTCAACAGAACCATTGTCCAGTCATCTTCCACTTCAATTCGGGGACGTTCGTCAATATCGTCGATATCATGGTAGAACCAGGAAGGGACCTGCAGCTTGTTGAGAATGAAGTATTCGTCGTTTTTGTCCGGGCACTCGATATTGATCCAGCATTTCTCCTGCCACTCCTCGACATTCTCGAGGCCGTTGCTTCCGTTTTTCAGGTAACGTCTCATCAGCACCAGACTTTAAATCATTTACAGAAAACAATTACCTGAATATACGGAATATCCGTCACATGCTCCGGCTCCTGCCGGCAAACACACAGATTCCGCGTTTTCATCGCACCGGTCTTTCAGACAGAGACAATTCATTATATTGAAATCAAATCAAGGAACACCCTAGGTACCGGTTGCTGTTCGGCACCGGCTTGGGAAAAACCCATATCAGGAAATAATACAATGAAAACGATCGCAGCTGCATTGCTGCTCTTGTCGGTTGGAGCACCTGCCATGCGGCCTCTCCATGCCGCGCCGGCGGTTGCGCTGATGAAAGAAAATGCGGACGAACTCGACCTTGCCGCCACGAAATCGCTTTTCGACAACCATTCGGCATGCTTTGTCGATGCCCGCTCCGAGTTCGCCTATTACACTTCCCATATCAAGGGGGCCCGCTCGCTTTCAGACAGCAGGTTCGACGAGCAGTTCCAGGAGTTCAGGGAAAAAACCCCTAAAACGACCCCGATCGTGGTCTACTGCATCAGTTCCACTTGCAGCAAAGCGCAACATGTCGCAGAGAAGCTGAAGATAAACGGGTACAGCAATGTCAGGATTTTCACGGGCGGCATGTCCGAATGGTCGCGTGCACGCTTCCCGATCGAGGTTGAGCAGGACTGAAGGGCAACTTCACCTGCAGGAATCGGCGAACCACACCCCTATGGCAAAAAGCTTTCCACCGATACTGATTACTGCTCTCAGGCTGCTCCTCGGAGCGCTCTTTGTCTTGTCCGGGGCGGAAAAACTGTTGGACCTGAAATACTTCGGGCTCATCATCGCGGAGTACCAGCTACTGCCTCATTCCTTCATCCATGCGGCGGCGCTCTCGGTAAGCCTTTTTGAACTGCTGTTCGGCCTTATGCTTCTCGTTGACTTCTACTCTCGGACCGCATCCGCTGCGTTGCTCTGCATGATGGCAATCTTCACCGCAGCCATGGTCAACAACGAGCTGAGAGGGCTCGACCATGATTGCGGCTGTTTCGAGTTTCTCACCCAGTGGTACGGACTGAAAGAGGAAATCGGCCTTGGACCGATCATCAGGGATATCCTGTTTTTTATTCTCCTCCTGCCGGTAGCACTGAAAGGAAGCAACAGGTTTCCATGGATTTCCTCGCCTCCCGCCACGGGTGAGTAAGCTCAACGCTTTAAATCAGAATTTTTTATGATGCCGGAAGTCAACAGGGGAACGCTCCCTCATCCATCCGCGTGTTCGCCCGCCCGCGGGCAGTCGGGAGGCCACCCGCGGAACCGGTCCGGATTGAGAGAAATTTCAGCGGTCAATAATCGAACGATTGCAATCTGACGGTCAGCAGGTTAACGAGAAGATCCCGCTCACCTTTATCCAGGCCATCACTGACGGCCGATTCAAATTTGTTTATCCGATCCTGTTTCTCTAAAAAATTGGCGATGTCGTAACTGATCCTTGATGCATCTTCCAGCATCCCGTGGAGCATCAGCAACTCTTCGGAAGAGCAGAACCTGTTCTCGTAACCCTTCAGGGATTCCTGGAGCCGTTCATATTCGGAAATCCAGTCCTGAAGATTGTTTTCCTTCGTTGTATACCCAATCGCATCTCCGATTATCCAGGTTTTTACAAGAGTAATTTCTTCGCCGGATATTTCATAGCCGGACCGAAGTTTGCCGATGATGTTCTGAATCTCCGACGATGTTTTTCTCTGAACTTCCTCGCGAACAATATTGATAGCATCGTTCAATGCACTGCCGGCCTGCTGAAACGCACCATCGGTCATCGTTTCAGTTGCTTTCGCCATCACTTTGGTCACATCGAGTTGCATCTGCCCTCCCTGTTTGTTTTCAGCTCCAACTGGATTTACTAAGGATACTATTTTTTCTCCTGTCTTTCGACATGCCGCCAATCGACGTGATGGACTTCGGTCCGTACCTGCCGTATTTCATTCCTGCCCGGTCAACAGGCGGAACCCGGCTTCATTCAGGCGTTCTGCTCAACTCACGTGCAAATGGGCTTGTCACGGGAGGCGGCATGAGGCTGGTTGAAAGGCATACGCCTACGGTCTCCACCTCCTTATTGAGACGAGGGAAAACCCGAGAGCCGCGCCAGCCAAACCCGCACATGCTATCCTGAGCCAGTGGGAGTGCATTTCGGCGCGGATTGCCATGAGGAGCCCGAATGCGAGAATGCCAAGAACAATGTTGACAATATGCCGGCTTGATAAGGATGCTGGCTTCCCTTTCTGCTTCCCGTTCATGACCGTGGATTAAGGATATTTTAACAGAAACCCTCGTTCTGGAAACGGAACAAACAATACTCGTTTCCCTTTCAGATTACCGGTTCAAGAGCCCAAACGAATCAGAATAACAACTTCCCCAACTCCCGCTGATAATGATAAGGAACGAGATTCTTCAATCGTGAGCAACCCGTTGCTTCAAATCGTGCGTTGCAAGCACTTGGCAGATACTCTTTTATATCTCAAAATTTTGTGCCTGGAGTTTTCAATACAGGAAGTCCCCAAATCCTCCCAAAGGGAAAACTGGCCGCCTCAGCTCTGTTTTTTCTGATCGGTGGTGAAAACACAACTTTTGAAAATATCTCGATCCGTATTCAAAATTTGTGCCCCGCTTAGGTTCGCTCCATCGAAATTTGCTCCTTCGAGTACCGCTCCGTTGAGGTCTGCGCCGCTGAGGTTCGATCTGCTGAGATTTGCCTCGCTCAGATCTGCCTTGTTGAGAGTCGCTTCTTCAAGGTTTGCATCGCTCAGGTCTGCACTGCAGAGACTTGCGCCTAAAATGTTTGCATTGATGAGATATGCGCCCCGGAGGTCTGTACCGATAAGGCCTGCCTCGGTGAGGTTCGACCTGTTGAGGTATGCTCTGCTGAGGTTCGCCTCGCACAGGTTTGCCTTGTTGAGGTTTGCCTGGCTCAGGTTTGCACTGCTTAGGTTTGCCTTGCTGAGGTCTGCCTCTCCGAGATTAGCCTCCCTGAGGTCTGCCCCAATGATTTCTGCTCCACTGAGATTTGCACCTGTGAGGTCAGCCCCCCTGAAATCAGCACCATGTAAGCTCGAAAAGAGGAGTGCCCCCCGGAGGTTTGCATTTCTGAGATTGGCTTCGCTCAGGTCTGCCTCGTTGAGTCTTGCTCCTTTAAGGTTTGCCATGGAGAGGTCTGCCCCGCGAAGATCTGAGTCGGTGAGATTTGCTTCACAGAGATTTGCCCCCCGGAGATTTGCATTTCTTAAATCTGCTGCGCTGAGGTCCGGTATAAAATCAAGATGGCTTTGCCGGAAAGCATTCCATGTTTCTACTGAGTGAAGAAGCATTCGTATCGATTCTTGCCTGCGTGGCATTGCAGAATATGATCCGGAATGTTTCTGTCCGGCAGATTCCTGAATCGGTTTAGCCTTGCCGAATACTTTTTTCAAAAAGCTCATTTCGATGTCCCGTGTAGTTGTCAGCGAAACAAGATATTCACTATCAAGTACCGAAAAGATGCCGGGGATACATCTTTATCATCGGCAGATCGTACGAAAAAACAGTCGTGTACGGAAAAAGGGCTGAAAACCGGAAGAAAAAGGCGGCGATATCAAAATGCCCAAATCATTGGTATCTGCCCTAACTGAAAGGAGTATCAGGCCATGGAACTTGCGCCTGTTCAAACAACCACTTGTTTATTGGATGTCTCGGGAACGCTGATCCGTGTCGTCAGCAGCATAATCAAATATAAAACTCATTTCCTTATGGGCTGCATTTAAACTGTACGGTCTACTCTTGTTCAGGCATTATTTTCTTTGCGGGCGATGCGGCAATCGTGACATCTGACAGCCCTGGCATCGATATGTCCCTTCATCTCTTCGTAATACCACTTCTGATCCGCAGCTTTCCAGATTTCCTCCTTGCCGCAGTCACGGCAGGTAAACGGCATATCGATATAGAACTCCGGCAACTGCACGTAAGTATTGATGTGGGCGAGTTTCGACTTGTCAGACGATATTGCGGATGGATGCCCGCGCAGAACGTGCCCGGGCAAGGAGGCGATCCGTTTCGCCTCCTTCAATTCACTCGCAGTCGGATTGCGTCCTGTGTTCTTCAGCATTTATTACCTTTCTGACGATAATGAGGTTTGGATGGGGATAAGTGAATGTACTCTCTTTGCCGTCCCTTTCTTTCCGTGAAGCGAGGGAAACATGGTAACATACTGAGTAAAGAGGGGGGGGACGTTCGTAACTACGTAAACTTATCTTCTATACCGACTCACAATCCGGTTGACCGCCGCTGCTGAAACCCCAAGCAGACGCGCTGCTCCTGCATAGGTCATCCCCAGTTCAAGCAGAAAAGAGGGGGGACGTTCGTAACTACGTAAACTTATCTTCTATACCGACTCACAATCCGGTTGACCGCCGCTGCTGAAACCCCAAGCAGACGCGCTGCTCCTGCATAGGTCATCCCCAGCTCCAG
>JAAXXI010000024.1 GCA_013334565.1 Chlorobiaceae bacterium | reverse complement strand
TTTCAGGACGCTGTTCAGAAAATATTCGATGTCGTGGCTGTCCACCCCCGCTTTGTAAAGTGAACGGGCTGCACCGGGAAGAAGTTCTTCGGAGAGCAGTTCCGACAGCTTGACCCGTTTTCCGTTCTTCCAGGTTACCTCCGCCTGCAGGCCATGCCTGGCAGCCTCATAGAAATTCGCCTTTGCCACCTCGAACGGCAGTTTGCGTTCAATACCCTCCGGTTCGGCAAGCAGGTGGAGCATCGCACCGTAAAACCAGGCCGCATTTGCCGCCATGTCGGTTATCGTCGGGCCTGCGGCCTGGACACGGTGCTCGATCCTGAGGTGAGGCTTTCCGCCGGGTCCCCAGCCTATGAGAGGACGGTTCCAGCGCCAGATGGTGCCGTTGTGCAGAAGCGCATGGAAAAGCCTTTCCGGTTTCTCTTCGGATATGACCGGCAGGATGACCGGGAAACCGTCGAGGTTTTCAAGGAAGGGTTCGAGAAGGGAGTGGCGTGCATAACCGGTATCGAATGTGACCCTCGAGACGATCTCCCCTTCCTTGTCCGTGAAGGCAGGGACCCAGACGGCCTGTTCAAAGAGCGGGATACGGGTCTCTTCCCAGAGCTCTTTTCCGAAAAGGAATGGCGAGTTGGCTGCAAGGGCTACGCTCGGGGCAGAAAGCATCATGGCTATGTTGTAAGCCTTCACGGCGATGGCAGGCGAGACCTGCAGGTGGAGCTGCAATGATGTGGCTGCAGCTTCCGCCATGACGTCGCAATGTTCTATGCAGAGCTTCTCGCTCCGACCTTCGATGTGGATTTTCAGGGGTCTCTGCCTGCGAAGTTCGAGGATTTCCCTGTTCATCGCGGTGTATCGCATCGACGACGAAATATTCGAAATATTCAGCATGGTGTCCCGGAGTGTAGGGAGCATGCCGATGGAGAGCACCCTGCAACCGATGGAAGCAGCGGCTTCACGGCAGGTTTCCCAGAGTTCGGTCAGCCCGTCGTGCAGTTTTCCGATAAACGGCCCTTCAAGGTCGATGGGCGGTGTGTTGATTTCGAAATTGAATTTCGACAATTCGGGGACGACGAGCGGATGGTGCAGTTTTTCGAGGAATTTCCCGTTTTCCGGGGCAGGGTCGCAACCGCTGTCCAGAAGCCATGCTTCGAGCTCCAGGCCGCATCGGTGGCCGGAAGGGTCGAAACGGCCATCGCGGAACCACTCCATGATGACTTTTGTCTCTTCGCGCAGTTTGCGGTGGAAAATGTCAAAATCCCCCGCGTTGAAACATGCCGATGCTATTTCAGTTCCCATGCCGTTGAACGGAAGAGTGGCGAAACTTGTTTCAATGCTTGAAATCCCGTACAATAGCAAGATACCGTATATTCCCCGCAATTCTCAACAGGAGCAGTCATGGAGGGCAAGCGTACAAAGGAGGCGTTCATTCTCGGGTCCCTGCTTTGCCTGGGACTTGTCGTGATGGGTTTTTTCCTCTCCCAGTCCATCGCCCGGTTCAAGGCGCTGGAACGCACGGTCTCGGCCAAAGGCCTTTCGGAAAGGGATGTTCCGGCAGATATCGCGATCTGGCCGATCAAGTTCGAGGTCGCCTCGGATGATCTCCAGTCCCTTGTTTCTTCGATCGAGGAGAAAAATGCGGTTGTCCTCGGATTTCTCCGGAAAAACGGTTTCGATACGAACGACATTTCTGTTTCCGCTCCGTCGATCACCGACCGGCAGGCACAGAGTTTCGGCGAAGGCAACCGTTTTTCCATGAGATATGCGGGCAGTTCCACGATAAGCGTCTATACGAAAAACGTGGACCTTGTCCGGGAGACCATCAAGAAACTGGTGGACCTGGGCAAAATGGGGGTGGCGATTTCGGGACAGAATTACGATTCGAAAACCGAATTCCTCTTTACCGGCCTGAACAGCCTGAAGCCTGCCATGATCGAGGAAGCAACGAACAACGCCAGGATGGTCGCCCAGAAATTCGCGACCGATTCGAAAAGCCGCCTCGGAAAAATCAAATCGGCAACCCAGGGCCAGTTTACCATCGAGGACCGCGACAGCAACACTCCCTACATCAAGAAAGTCCGGGTGGTCTCGACCCTCGAATATTACCTTTCCGACTGAAAGCCGCTTCGGCAGTGTTTTCATTTGCCGGAAAAGGACAACCGTGTTCCGCAAGCTTCTGTGGAACACGGTTGCCCTTTTTTTTGTTTGATGAAAAGCGGGAGGATGGCTGTTGCAGCCGACATCTTATCAACATTCATGAACAGGAATACCAATGAAGGCAGGATTCATCGGATTGGGAAAAATGGGCTTCAACATGGCCGAACACCTCCTGGAGCGAGGTCATGAACTGGTTGTGTTCGACCTGTCGAAGGAGGCTGTCTCCGCACTCTCGCAAAAAGGAGCAACGGTGGCAGGGTCGCTGGAAGAACTTGCCGGATTGCTCGTTACTCCGAGGCTGCTCTGGCTCATGGTGCCGGCAGGTGATCCTGTCGATGCCGTCATTTCGGAATTTGCCCCGTTCCTCCGGCAGGGCGATATCGTCGTTGACGGAGGCAATTCGCACTATGCCGATTCGGTAAGGCGCTCCGCAGCATTGGCTGAAAAGGGGGTCCGCTATCTCGATGCCGGAACGAGCGGGGGGCTCGAGGGGGCACGGAACGGGGCCTGCGTCATGGTGGGCGGCCAGAGGGATGCATATGCTGCGATCGTGCCGCTTCTCGACGATTTGTGCGTTCCCGGCGGATACGCGCATGTCGGGCCGTCAGGGGCGGGGCATTTCGCCAAGATGGTCCATAACGGGATCGAGTACGGTATGATGCAGGCCATGGGCGAAGGGTTCCACCTGCTCGAGGCGAGCGGCTTCGGTTTCGACCCCGGCGAAGTGGCGACATTGTGGTCGAACGGTTCGGTTGTACGGGGATGGCTTATGGAACTGGCCGCAAGGGCATACCGGCGCGATCCTGAACTCGGGTATCTCGACGGAAAGATCGCCGATTCGGGCGAGGGACGCTGGACGCTCGAAGCAGCGCTCGATCATGAGGTCTCCCTTCCGGTCATTGCGGCCTCCCTTTTCAGCAGGTACCGGTCGCGGGCTGAAAACAACATGTCCGACCGGCTTGTCGCGGCCCTGCGCCATGAGTTCGGCGGCCACGGATATACGAAAAACAAAAGCTGACCCTGAAACCATGCGGAAAAAAGCGGAAAACTGCACCATTGTCATTTTCGGGGCGAACAGCGACCTTGCCTCGCGCAAACTTTTTCCGGCGCTTCTCGAGCTGGCAAAGAGGGGCCACCTTCCCGACAATTACCTGATTGCTGCTGTCGGGCGGGCGGGGCTTTCTTCCGAAGAGTTCCGTTCGATCGTCACCGGGAAACTCGTGAACTCTTCTCCGGCGATCGCCCATGATCAGTTTCTTCCGGTCTTTCTTGAACGGCTCCGCTACCTGCAGGCAGACCTTCTCGTGCCGGGCGATTACCAGGGTTTGCGCAGGCAGCTCGAAGATGTATCGGCTGCCGGCTCCTGCGGTTCCAATATCCTCTTTTACCTTTCGATACCGCCGGGCATCGCGCTGCAGGTTGTCCGCAACCTCGGGAGCGCCGGCCTCGGGGGAAGGCAGGCCCGGTGCGGCGGATGGAGAAAGATCATTGCGGAAAAACCCTACGGGACCGACCTGGAAAGCGCCCGTGAGCTGAACCGGGTTATCGGGGAGGTTTTCAGCGAAGACCAGGTTTTCCGCATCGATCACTACCTCGGCAAGGAGACCGTCCAGAACATCCTCGTGTTCCGTTTTTCAAACGGTATTTTCGAACCGATCTGGAACCGGCATTTCATAGCGAACGTCTCGATAACCATATCCGAAGATTTCGGCATCAGGGAGCGGGGAGCCTTTTACGAGGAAACAGGCCTGTTGAGGGACATTTTCCAGAACCATGCGCTGCAGCTGCTTGCCGCCGTGGCGATGGAGCCCCCGGTGGACCTTGCCGCCGACTCCGTCCGTGATGAGAAGGCGAAGCTTCTGCGTTCCATCCGTCCGTTTTCCGGCGATGAGGTCCCGCTGCCGGTGGTGATCGGGCAGTATGAAGGGTACCGGTCCGAAAAAAATGTTGCTCCCGGCTCCACGGTCGAAACCTTCGCCGCCGTGAGGCTTTTCGTGGACAGCTGGCGGTGGAAGGGGGTGCCGTTCTATATCAGGGCTGGAAAAAACCTTTCTCAAACCATGACCGAAATTGTCGTTACCTTCAGCTGCCCTCCGCAGAACTATTTCGGCCCTGCCGAAAGCTGCAGCTATACCGCGAACCAGGTGGTCTTCCGCATCCAGCCGGAAGAAACCATCGCGATCAGGTTCGGGGCAAAGCGGCCGGGCGAAGAACTGGTCACCGATCCGGTTTTCATGAAGTTCGATTACCAGACCTCCTTTTCCGAAAAAGGGCTTACGCCATACCACCGCCTGCTGCTCGATGCCCTCGAGGGGGACCAGATGAACTTCATCCGGCAGGACAGCGTCGAATATTCGTGGGCTATCGTAGATTCCCTGAAGGCGATGCTGAAGGAAAGGGTCCCGGAGCCCTATGCCGTTCATTCGCATGGTCCGGATTCCGTGCAGGAGCTTTACGGCTGAACGCAGAACCAGCGGACTATCCCTTTGCGGGGCATGACGAGGCTTGCAGGGAGGTTTTTTTCTTTTCCGGAGACGATGTTTTCCGCTATCGAAGCTTTTTCCGTGCCTGAAATAAAAAACAGCACGCTGCATGCATGATTGATGACCGGCAGGGTGAGCGTCAGCCGGGGCACCGGTGGGTTGGCCTGTAGCGGCGGTACGACAGCGGCTACCCAGACCGGGGTTTCGGAAGGCGCAAGGGTATCGTTCGGGAAGAGGGAAGCGGTATGCCCGTCCCCGCCCATGCCGAGCATGACGAGGTCGAAAACCGGATAGCCCCCGGCGAGATTTCCGTTTTCCTCGCTGAAATATTCCCTGAGCGTCGATTCATATGCCCTGGCCGCTTCATTTGGAGGAAGATCGCCGGCAGGCATGCGGTGAATGTTCCGTTCAGCCGGGCCGCCGGCGCGCAAGAGCGACTCTTTCGCCATCCGGTAATTGCTTCTGCCGTCCATCGCAGGTACGCACCGTTCATCGGACCAGAAAAGTGCGGTGTTTTCCCACGGCATCCGGACGGTCCCGGTTTCGGGAATTGCTGCATCCCGGAACGTGGAGGGTGCAGCATATCGGGCGAACAGCTTTTTTTCCACGCCCAGGGCGATCTGCCGGAAGAGCGGCCGCGGTGACGAACCGCCTGAAAGAGCAAGGGAAAACGAACCCTTTTCCTTAACCGCGTCACAGGCGGTGGCGATAACAGCCGCCGCGGCTTCATGCGCCATAGCCTCCTCGCTGCCGCAGGTGAACTCGGTCCGGCAGGAGTTTCGCTGATCCGCCGTCATGATCGTGCGGGCATTTTCCTTATGCCGTCGGCTATGTGTTCCGCTGTGAACCCGAACTCCCTCAGTGCGGTGCTGCCGGGCGCGGATGTGCCGAAACGATCGATGCCGAAGACCAGTCCGCCATTCCCCGCATACCTGTGCCAGCCGAATGGCGATGCCGCCTCGATGACCACGCGGTCCGTCATATCCGGAGGCAGGATTGCGTTTCGGTACGTTTCGGGCTGTTCTTCGAAAAGCTCTGTCGACGGCATCGAAACGATACGCGCTTCGATACCCTCACGATCGAGCAGCAGTGCGGTCTCGAACGCCAGATGGACTTCTGCGCCGCTCGCGATGACGAGGACCCTGCGATTGCCCGGCTTGGCGCTGTCCGGCCAGTCGCGCAGGACGTAAGCGCCTTTTGGCAATCCTTCGCGTGACGGGAACCGGCTCTGGTCAAGCACCGGCAGGACCTGCCGGGAAAGGACTATGGCGGTCGGTCCTGAGCGGAGGATGGCGGCTTTCCATGCCGCGGCCGTTTCGTTCGCGTCGGCAGGACGGATGACCGTGAGGCCGGGAATGGCCCTGAGCATGGCGAGGTGCTCAACGGGTTGATGGGTCGGCCCGTCTTCGCCCAGAGCGATGCTGTCGTGCGAAAAAAGGAAGATCGTGCGCAGTTTCATCAGGGCGGCGAGCCTGACAGCCGGTTTCATGTAATCGGAAAAGACGAGGAAGGTTGCGCCATAGGGGATGATGATACCCGAAAGGGCCAGGCCGTTCATGAATGCGCCCATGGCATGTTCGCGGATGCCGAACCTGAAATTGTCTCCCTCGGGGTGTTCAGGCCCGAAATCGATGTTCGGCTCGATGATCGTGCCGCACGAGGGGCCGAGATCGGCCGAACCGCCCGCCAGGAAAGGTATTGATGCCTTCAGTCTGGCGAGTGTCTCTTTCGAAGCCTGCCGGGTCGCCATTTTCAGTGAAGGAGCGAATACCGGCAGCAGGCTTTCCCAATCGTACTCGTCGTTCAGCGCGAGCCTTTTTTCGAGTTTTTCGGCGTTTTCCGGGAAGCGGTTCCGGTAGCTTTTCCACAAGGTGTTCCATGAGGCTTCGAGCTGCAGGCCTTTTTTCCTTGCCCCGGAGAAATAATCCCTGACGGCGGCAGGTATGAAGAACTCCTCGTTTTCAGGGAATCCGAAAGCTCTTTTCACGAGCCTGGTCTCTTCAGGTCCGAGCGGTTCGCCATGGGCCGATGCAGTGTTCTGTTTGCCGGGGCTCCCGAAGCCGATAATCGTCCTGGCGACGATGAGCGAAGGTCTGTCCGTGACCGCTTTCGCCCTCAGCACCGCACGCTCTATCGCTTCAGTGTCGTTGCCGTCGACTTCGTCCGTGTGCCATCCGTAAGCTTCGTAGCGGGCCCGGACGTTTTCGGTGAAGGTGAGGGAGGTATGGCCTTCGATGGAAATACCGTTGCTGTCGTAGATGCAGATCAGCCTGCCGAGCTTCATTCGCCCGGCAAGTGACGAGGCTTCGCCGCTCACCCCCTCCATCAGGTCGCCGTCGCTGCAGATCACGAAAGTGTAGTGATCGATCAGGTCGAAGCCTTCGTGGTTGAGAAGAGCCGCCGCGTGACGTTCCGCCGCCGCCATGCCGACAGCGGTGGCGATGCCCTGGCCGAGTGGGCCCGTCGTGGTTTCCACACCAGGGGTCAGGCCGTATTCTGGATGCCCCGGGGTCCTGCTGTGCAACTGGCGGAACGACTTCAGTTCTTCGAGCCCGAGATCGTAGCCTGTCAGGTGCAGCAATGCGTAGAGCAGCGCGGAGCCGTGTCCGGCCGAAAGGACGAAACGGTCCCTGTTGAGCCATCCGGGGTTTGCGGGACTGTGGTTCATGATCCTGGTGAACAGGACGCAGGCGATGGCTGCGGCCCCGAGCGGGAGGCCGGGATGTCCCGATTTTGCCTTTTCAACCATATCGACTGCGAGAAGCCGGACGGTATCGATGGCTTCTTTGTCCGGCATCGGGATGACGATTGCCGGATGCTGGGTATCGTAAGGGTTCACGCCTGGTGTGGTTACGGATGATGGTTTGATGATGTGCCCGAGAAAGAAAGAACCGGAGTTTCGGCTGCAAAGGTTCCGGGATGTGTTCATGCTTTGTATCGTTCGACGAGTTGCTTAACTTGTTTCTGATGAGCGATTATAACAACCCGGCCACCAAAAGGTCTGCAATTCATGTCTCTCAGGGATGGCTATGGTGTTCTTGCGGGAACCCTCCATAAATATTACTGCGATCGTAAAACAGACGACAGGACTTACTACCATTGCAATATCAAGGTCAGGTCCCGGGGGAAGATCTACCTCTGCCCGGTGGACCTCGACAGCAAGCATGATGCAAACGGATTGCAATGGCGGGTCGTCGATATGACAAGGGATGATATGGGCCCTGTCAGCGACTTGCAGGAGGGTTGGCACTTTCTCGACAGCCGCAGGGGTTCCGGGGCGCTCGACTATTACCGGAGCGAGGCACTCTTGCCCACCGGCCGGATCATGCGCAGGGGTATTCATGACACGGTCAGGGAGAACGGGGCTGAAGAACTGCAAATTGTGCCGGTATGGAAACACGGCACAGGCGTTGAGGCTTTTGCCGATCTTGAACCGCTGCTTTCCGATCCCGGCAGGCTTTTTATCTATGGCGAGCGGTTCAGGGTAGGCTACGGGGTCCACAATATCCATCAGAACCAGGGCGATCCGCCGGTCAGCCCGTGGCATTACGAAAACGGGCCCTGGCAGGACGGTGGGGTGGCGGTGCACAGGAAAGACGATTCGGTATCGGTTTTCCTGTGCAAGTTCAAAACCCAGAAATTCTTTCCGCCAGCGCTCGATGCAGATTTCCGGGATCATTAATACTGCTTTATCCGGCATTTCCCTGTTTTCAGTTTGTACCTTTCGTGTTTGTGCATAAATTTCATGTATTCGGGCTGTAACTTCCACAGAGAGGCGAAAATGTGCTTTGCAGGGTTTTCAGTATCGATGAACCTGCAGGGGACCATTCAGCCTGTAGAACGGTAAAAAGGAGAACTGCCATGGCAGCTTTTGATTTCGGTTCGAAGGTAGACCCCCGGTTGTTCGATCACTATGCCGAAGCGAACATATCTTTCAACACCGGGGAGTATATCAGGCAAGCCTGGGACCTGTTCAAGGAACATGTCGGCGAGTTTCTGGGCTTTACCCTTGTCATCTTCGTCGCTTCGGCAATAAGCTCCCGGATGAATTTTGCCGGTTCCCTCGTCATATCCGCGGTGACGACAACATTTTATGCCGGTTATGCCATCGCTGCCTTCAAAATTCTCGGCGGGCACCCTTTCCAGTTTTCCGATTTTTTCAGGGGGTTCAACTACTTCCTGCCGCTTTTCCTCGCCGGTCTCGCAGGAGGGTTCCTGGTCTGCATCGGCCTTATCCTGCTGATTGTTCCAGGCATCTATCTGGGGGTATGCTATATGTTCACGACATTTCTCATCATCGATTACCGGATGGATTTCTGGCAGGCTATGGAAATAAGCCGCAAGATCATTTCGAGGCACTGGTTTTCTTTTTTCGGTTTCGCTTTCGTCCTTTTCGCGATCAATGTTCTCGGCGTGCTTGCGCTCGGCATCGGGACATTTGTATCCATACCGGTATCGGCTTGCGCTGCGGCGATTGCCTACAAAGACATCATCGGCCTCGCATCGGCCGACTGGTAACCGTTCCGGCACCTGGGGCCGGTGTTCCGAAAACCTGTTTTTTCCTGATCAGCACCCCGTTTTACTTGCTTGACTTTTCAACCGAACCATAAAATACCAACACTATGCCAGAACAAACACCGGATGCGAAAGGCGTCCTCTCCCAGCTTGAAACCTTGCTCGACGAATACATGGTGAACAAGGCACCGTTTTCCCTGCCGCCGGAAGTGAAGGAGTTCATTGTCAATGTCTCACCGTACCTGGTGATCATTTTTGCCGTGCTTTCATTGCCGATCATTTTTGCGGCGCTGGGCCTCACGGCAATTCTTTCGCCGTTCGCGGCGTTGGGCGGATACGGCCTGTACGGTTTCAGCTGGGGTTTCCAGGCCACGGTCGGTGTCATTATCGCCGTTATCACGATGGTCCTTGAAATCATCGCCGTGCCCGGTATGTTCAAGCGTACCCGGAAAGCGTGGACACTTCTGTTTTATGCGTCCGTCATCAGCCTCATCGGAAGCATCGTCTCGCTGAGCGGCATTATCGGAGCAATTATCGGAGCGATTATCGGCTGGTATATCCTGTTCCAGGTCAAGGAGCTTTATACGAACTGACTTACGGAGGCCGCCCGTACTGCTGCTCTCCGGAGTACAGGTACGGGTGGTCGTCCGGTTGCAGGCTTGAGTGATTTTTCGTTGGAAGGTTTTTTTAACGTCTTGCTGTACGGCATGGTAACTATGGGGATGACATGAAAAAGTTGTTTGTATTCGGAACGAGGCTTGCAGTTGTCGCGTTCTGGCTGTTTGCCGGGATGCTTTCCATCTCTTTCGCTCTGCATGCGGAGGAAAACCAGATCATCGTCAATGCGTCGGGGACGGTATCCGTAAAGCCCGATACGGCCGAGTTCGGCGTTGTCGTCAGATCCGAAGCCAAAACTGCGGAAAAAGCCGCGGCCGAAACCGCCTCGAGGTACAGGGCCGTGCAGGATGCCCTGAGAGGTGCCGGTATTTCACCGGAAGATGCGCCGTCATCGTCCTATACGGTTTCCCCACGATGGGAGTGGGACCCTTCGGCCGGCAGGAATTCACTGAAGGGGTACATCGCGAGGCATGTCATCATGGTGAAGGTCCGCAAGCTCGATGGTATCGGCAGGGCGATCGATGCCGCGGTCCAGGCCGGTGCGGATGAGGTTCAGAACATCACCTTTTCCTCGAGCCGGTACGAAGCGCTCAGGGAGCAGGCCCTTGCTTCCGCAATTGAAAATGCAAGGAAAGATGCCGGGATCATGGCAAAATCGGCCGGGGGACGTCTGGGGCAGCTTGTCGAGGCGAGCGTGAGCCAGTCTCCGCTGCGGGAACGACCCCAGCTCGAATTCATGGCCATGAAAGCGGCACCGGCGCCTGTTTCGACCGAGATTTCTCCTTCCGAAGAGGATATTACCGTCAACGTCACCACACGGTGGCGGTTTATCGGAACGCCGTTGAAATAAATAACGTGCCTTCGAAGCTGAAAAAATTCCGGGGATGAATCCCGTAAGAAAAAGAATTCTGGACCGGTATGAGAAAACACCTGAAGGCCTTGTTGTCATCGATGTAGCTGCCGGCAGGGTTGAGGACCTCTATGATGATTTCGACAAAACGGCACCATACCACAGGAAGGACCTCGACGAAGATCTGGTCTATTATCTGACCGAATGTGTGCGGGAGATCGGGCGGGCAAAATTCCTGATCCGGTTCATTTTCGAGGAGTACCCGTCCGAAGAGCTTATTCAGCGGGTCCGTACGAGCGTCTACAAGTTTTTCATCTACCAGAAAGAGCTCGAGACCGGTGCATTGAAAATGATGCTCAGGACGTCCATGACCCTTTTTTTTATCGGTATTGCCATTCTCGGACTTTCCCTGTGGCTGAACCACCTTTCGTCAGGCCCGACCGCGCCGTCATTCCTGAATATTTATTTTTCCGAAGGTGTTACAATCGTAGCCTGGGTTTCCATGTGGGAAGGCCTTGCCAACCTGCTGCTCAACCTTTTGCCCCATCTCAACAGGATCAGGCGATACGGCAGCATCGCCGAAGCGGAAGTGCTGTTCGATCGTCAGAAAAGCAACGGCCAGACGGAACATGCTCTTAAAGAGCCGGGGACATCCGGGATTTGACTCTTGACGAAAAAAATCTATCTTTCCAGATAGCATTGTAGTTTGCTTTTTCAGGTATAAGCCCTCTTTATTCCGTTGCAAGCCTGCGTCTGATTGTTTTATCAGCACCTGTCAACAGCATGACAGGAAACCGCAGCCACTTCTTGTATGAAGCAGTAACGTGACAAATTTTCATAACTTGTAATGATGATTATGATTCGCTCGATAATTACTTTGTGTGCCGTATTAACTTTTTTACTGCCGTTGAAAAGCAGCGCCATGTCATTTGAACAGGAACTGCTCAGGACCAATTTCGCTTCTTCGGCACGATTTTCGGAACTTGACGGCAGGGTAAGCCCTGAAGTGCTGAAGCTGGCCCTTTCCGGTTACCGCGCCCTGAAAGAGCAGGGAAAAATCCTCCACGAAGGTGTTCTCACCATCATCGATTTCAACAAACCATCCTTTTCGGACCGCCTTTTCGTTGTCGATGTCAACGATGGCCGCGTCCTCTATTCAGGTCTCGTTGCGCACGGCAGCGGAAGCGGCGAGATATTTGCAGAGAATTTTTCCAACAATCCCGGCTCTCACTGCAGCAGCCTCGGATTTTATACGACCGGTGAAACCTATGACGGAAAGCACGGCTACTCGCTGAGGCTCTTCGGCATGGAGCCGGGCATCAACGACAAAGCGGAATCGAGGAGCATTGTCGTCCACGGGGCGAATTACGTTTCCTACGACTATGTCCGCGAACACGGCCGCATAGGCCGGAGTCAGGGGTGCCCCGCAGTCTCTTTTGAAAGTTTTCAGCAAATTATCGATCTTATCAAGGGCGGAAGCTGCCTGTTTATCTATCGTGGGGACAGGGATTACGCTTTCCGCTCCTCTATTGTCAATCCGGACCTTGCCCGAATGCCTTCGGGTACCGGTCCCCTTTCTTAAAGCACGTTCAGAAGTATGACCGGAATCCTTCTTCTCTGGCTGGCGCTCAGCCCTGTTCAGGCACATTCAGGAAAACAATTCTCCGTTGGCCAGCAGGTCCAGCATTACGAAGCGGTTCCGGCTTCCGCCGGCAATATCCAGCTTGTCAGGAACCTTCCGGAAACAATCCGGATCCTGATCAGGGAGAACGGCGATAAAATGCAGTTGAACCCCCATCTCAACGAGTTTTACGCATCCAGACGTTATCAGACCATCTGGACAAGGTCCGGGATGGTGACCGAAATGCTTGCCGCAATCGGGGAGGCATCCGATGAAGGGCTCGATCCCGAAGATTACCATCTCGCCGAGATAAAGGAGCTCGTTGCCGGTTTTCCGCTCTCACTTGAAAAACAGGCTTTATACGACGTACTTCTTACCGATGCATACCTTACCCTTGCCGGCCATCTTCATTTCGGAAAAGTCGATGCCGGCCGTATCGAGCCCACATGGAACATCGCAAACGATGTTTCATACAGCGCTTTCGAGTACAGGCTTCAGTCCGCCGCAGCTTCGGACAGGATTGCAGCGGTGCTGCATGAAATGTCTCCCCGCCAGCAGCCATACTCGGATTTGAAGAAAGCGCTTGCACGTTACCGTTCGATCGCAAAGTCAGGCGGATGGGCTTCCGTACCGGATGGGCCATCCATCAAACCGGGGGACCGGGATTCACGGGTGCTTTCCCTTCGAAAACGCCTTTCGGCTACAGGGGAACTTGCACAGACCGAGCCGGACACGTCCAAAGTATACAACGGGGACCTCGTTGACGCCGTCAGGCAGTTCCAGAAGCACAACGGGATGGAGCCCGACGGGGTGATCGGTCCCGGAACGCTCAAGGCGCTCAACGTGTCTGTCGATCATCGTATCGACCAGCTGCGCATCAATCTCGAACGTTACCGCTGGTTCCTCAACGATCTGGGACCGACCTATATTCTTGTGAACATTCCGGAGTTTTCCCTGAAATATGTCGATAACGGTTCCAGACTCTGGAGCACCAAGGTCATCGTCGGCAAACCGGCAAGGGAGACCCCGGTGTTCAAGGCCGACATGCAGTATGTCATTTTCAACCCGCAATGGGTGATCCCTCCGACAATCCTCGAAAAGGATGCGCTTCCCGCCCTTCGCAAGAGCGTGGGATACCTCGAGCAGAAAAATCTCAGGGTCATCGACAAGGACGGGCATGTCGTCAATCCTGGTTCGGTCAACTGGAAAGATTACTCGGCTTCCAATTTTCCATACAAGCTGCAGCAGACGGCGGGCGACCAGGGATCCCTCGGCAGGGTCAAGTTCATGCTTCCGAACAGATATATCGTCTACCTGCACGATACGCCTTCAAAGGAGCTTTTCGGAAAGACCGTCAGGACCTTCAGTTCGGGTTGCATCAGGGTGGAACACCCCCTCGATCTCGCCAGGCTTGTCCTTCGTGACAGCGTGAAATGGAGCGCCGACCGGATCCAGTCTGCGGTCAAATCAGGTAAAACAAGTATGGCCTTCCTTCCCAGGCGGATTCCGGTCTATATCATGTACCTGACGGCTGTCAGTTCGGGCGATGAACTCTTTTTCCGCGAGGATGTCTACAACAGGGACGACTCTCTGCTCAAAGCCCTGAACAGGCATGTACCCGAATTGAAGAACGGCCACGCAGGCCTTTAAGCTGCAGGTATTCAATTTGTTCGCTGCAGAAATTTTATCTGCCGTCAATTCCTGTAATTCCGGATGATGTTTTCTCTGTAAGCAACAATCATCGTTCGTTATGGAAAAACCTGATTTCGAGCTCAGGGAGTTCACCAGGCAGGCCCTTTCGTCGGGTATTTCGAGGAACGATATACGGTCTGCGCTGCTCAAGGCCGGCTGGGATGCCGACCGGGTAGAGAAATCCCTTCAGGATTATGCCGAAATCGATTTTCCCCTTCCGGTTCCCAGGCCCCGTCCTTCGCTTTCCGCACGTGAGGCATTTTTTTACCTGCTGCTTTTCGCGACATTGTACACGAGCGCATTTCATTTCGGGAACCTGCTTTTTCTCTTCATCGAAAAGGCTTTCCCCGATCCGGCAATCCAGACGGCAACCGCTGAATGGGGTGACGATCGCATCAGGTTTTCCGTATCGGCCCTGATTGTCGCGTTTCCTCTCTATCTTTTCCTCTCGGTGAAAATCGGCAGGGAACTGCTTGCCTCTGCCGCAGGCAGGGCTTCAGCCATCCGCAGATGGCTCACCTACATTACTCTTTTCATCGCCGCTTCCATCCTGATAGGTGATCTGACCACACTGCTTTTCAATCTTCTGGGCGGGGAACTCAGCATACGGTTCATGCTCAAATCCCTGACGGTCGGGATGATTGCAGGCGCAATTTTCCTTTATTACCTCGGAGGACTGAGAAAAGAAGAGCAAACATCATGAAGGGCAGACTTGCAGGAACTTTGGCTGCTGTGGCTGTGCTGGCGGCAATCATTCTTGGCCTCTACCTTGCCGGACCTCCGGAAGTGCAGCGGGAGAAAAAGCTCGATGCCCGGCGGATTGCAGACCTCCAGGTTATCGCCTCTGCTGTTGATTTTTATTATACGCGTTACGGCAAATTGCCCGATTCGCTTTCCATCCTTGAAAAAGAACCGGGAAGCAGGCTCTTCCTGTCCGACCCTCTTACTGGGGAAGCTTATCCGTATACAAGGTTTACTGCGGGTTCTTACCGGATTTGCGCGAGGTTTGCACGGGAGTCCGGTCCCGGTGAAGCAAGAACGGTCTGGGCTCACGGCAGCGGCAGGTATTGTTTTCAGCTTAAGGCCAGGAGGTTGAAGAACAGGTAGGCACTGACCAGTAAGGCACCGGTGATCTTCTCGTTTAATTCAGCTTTATTCTTGAACGGTTGCATCTGATGCTGGACGGAGGTGCTGATTACGAGAAAAAGGAACGGCAGAAAACCGTTCCTTTTTCTCGTGATAGAAACTTACGGCCGGTTCCAGACGGAGCCGCCGAAACCTCCTGTCTTGAACGTGGAGTGCATCTGGCGTTCAAACGGGCCGGTTTCGAGGATAAGGATACCTTCCTGCATAATCGATCCTTTCGGTACGTCAGCCCATCGCAGAATAATGTGATTTCCGTCGATATAACCGTGAGCGATGTTCGACCATGCAGGATTGGCCGGGTTCAGTTCTCCGAACCAGAATACCTCTTTTCCGAGCTGCCGGACATAATAGGTGCCGCCGTCATTGCAACTCCATCTGCCTGTCAGATCAGCAAAGGCAAGGGAGGGAATGGAAAAAAGGGCGATAAAAAGCAATGCTTTCAACGTTTTCATAAGACCTCCTTTGATAGATTTCCGTGTACGAGATGAGGGATAAAGGACTGCTTTGTGCCTCGCAAGAAGCATAGTTAGAACAACTGAAAAGGAGTTAATAATTCCCTGATGATGGGGCTTGGTGTGATAAGTGCGAAAAAAAGATGATTGTTCGCGCTGGTCATGGGGGCTATTTCAGCAGGAAATGCCGGACAAGGGAAAAGGGAGGATGATTATGCCAGACCGGGTTATATGGGTATTGTTATGAATGTTTAATGCTTTCCGGAGAAAATAGATGTGTTGCAACGTATGTATATTCTTTGAAATAGAAGCGTAACGAAGCTCTGGAAAAACAGCGAAGAAACAATTGTTAATGTTGTGAAGAAGACAGGCAATGCGCAATATTTACATTTTCTCGGGTTTTGATTTGAGGCATATCAGTGAATTATGACGTGATATGTGCCTCAGGAAGGCGAAATAAAAGCGAATTAATTCTTAAGTGCTTGTTTCATATGAGCAAAAGCGACAAAACAGGATGTTATATAGAAAAAGGGGGAAAAAATTTTTTCTAAAATAGCTGTTATTCGTATATTTCGGCGTGTAGTATTGTATTTGAATCTTACACATAACCATTTAAAAATGTATGCACCATGTGTACATTTTTATTGATCGAAGTAAAAAAAGGAGAACAATTATCATGAAAGCAACAAAAGCATTAGTGGCAGCAGGTCTCGCCGTCATGCTCGGCGCAGGTACCGCATCCGCTCAGGATGGCAAGATCGGCCTTGGTTACCAGGGTATTATTGCCGGTGATTTTCTTAACGGTGTCAGCGCACGTTACTGGTTCGACAAGAACTGGGGCGCAGAACTGAACGTATTCTATGGTACTGCTGGTCTTGACTTTGATAACACTCATGCAGGTGACGCCGATCTGCTTCTCGGCACCGCAAAAGTGCTGTATGCTCCGGTCGTGAAAGCAACCAGCAAGTTCTATGTAGGTATTGAAGGTGGTCTCGGGTCAGTTGGCGGCGATAATCCGCTCACTGACAATGTTGATATCAGCCTCTGGACCATAAGCCCTCTGTTTGGTGTCGAGTATTCTTTCTCCGACATTCCGGAACTCGGCCTCAACTTCGAAGTTGGCTACAAGTTCCACCATGTCAATGCTGATACTCCTGGGCCTGAAATTGACGTCAATGTCGACGGCACCTTCGTATCGCTCGGCGCTCACTACTACCTCTGATCGTAACGTAATGTGATCAAGTCTGCGGCGCAAGCCAAAGGCGAAAAGCCCTGCTGAAAAGCGGGGCTTTTTTTTTAACGAAAACAAAATTATCCGTATGCAATCAGTTACCGGGTCGCAGGACCTGCTCGATGAGCTTCTCGAAAGCGCCGGGGGTGTCCTTGGTCCTGATTACACAAGATACAGGAACCACTGCTATCGGGTTTTCAATTTCGCGTCAGCCTTTACAGGTGGAAGCGGCGAATCTTCCGGCAAACTGGCGATAGCTTCGTTTTTTCACGATTACGGCATCTGGGCCGAAGGGACGTTCGATTATCTTCTTCCTTCACAAAAGCTTGCAGCCCTCTTCCTCAGAGAAAAAGGCCTTGACGGATGGCGCGATGAAATAAACGAAACGATTGGATGGCATCATAAAATAACGCCGTACAAGGCAAATCCTTCATGGATCGTGGAACCGTTCCGGAAAGCGGACTGGATCGATATTACCGGTGGCATGTTGAGGTTCCGGTTGCCGGACGGTTTTGTTTCTGATGTCATGGATGCGTTTCCGTTCGAAGGTTTTCATAACATGCTGGCGAAACTTATGCTCGATCGCCTGAAAACCAATCCGTTCAATCCGCTGCCGATGATGAGGCTGTAGGCGGGAAGTGGGATGTTTCAGCGCTGAGGACTGAGTGCTGAGGACTGAGGACTGAGGACTGGGTAATGAGTAATGGGAACTGGGTAATGGGGACTGGGAAAGATAGCCCCGTAGGGGCGGCATGTTGGTAGCCAGGGGTGAAGCCCCTGGGTGGAAGGATCTCAATTACAATAGGGTTTCAGCCCCGTAGGGGCGGCATGTTGGGGTTGAGGACTGAGGACTGAGGACTGAGGACTGAGGACTGAGGACTGAGGACTGAGGACTGAGGACTGAGGACTGAGGACTGGGGACTGGGGACTGGGGACTGGGGACTGGGGACTGGGGACTGGGGACTGGGGACTGGGGACTGGGGACTTGTTAAGAAAAAAAAGCTTAGTCCTGAGCACTGAGCACTCAGCACTGAAAAAAGGACTGGGGAATGGAAAGTGGAAAGTGGGGATTGCATAGCCTCAACTCAAGCCCAGGGAAACAGGGGCCGGAAAGCACAAGAGCTGCCGGCCCCTTCTTTTGTCAGGGGTTGTAGTTAAGAGAGGGTGCCAGCCATTTTTCCGCTTCAGAAAGCTCCATGCCCTTCCTTCTTGCGTAATCTTCTGCCTGGTCCCGTCCGATTTTTCCGAGGATGAAATATTTCGAATCCGGATGGGCGAAGTAAAGGCCGCTGACCGATGCGGCCGGGTTCATGGCGAATGTTTCCGTCAGCGTAACCCCTGTCGCCGCTTCGGCGTTGAGCAGGGTGAAGATAGCTGCTTTTTCGGTATGGTCGGGGCATGCCGGATAACCGGGTGCGGGACGGATGCCGCGGTAATTTTCCGTGATCAGTTCATGTGGCTCGAAACGCTCTTCGGGCGCATAACCCCAAAGCTCGCGCCGTACTTTTTCGTGGAGCATTTCCGCAAAGGCTTCGGCGAGGCGGTCCGCAAGGGCCTGCGTCATGATGCGGCTGTAATCGTCGTGTTCGCTGCCGAACCGTGCGAGCGTTTTTTCGATGCCGAGTCCTGCGGTGACGACGAAACAGCCGATATGATCACCGACGCCGCTCTCCTTCGGGGCGATAAAGTCGGCAAGCGCAAGGTTCGGCTCGCCTTTTTCCTTTTTCTGCTGCTGCCTGAGGGTATGTATGGTGAGCTGCAGTTTCATTCGGTCTTCGCCGGTATAGATTTCGATATCGTCCCCATGGCTGTTAGCCGGGAAAATGCCGGCGATGCCTTTCAATCCGAGCCGTTCTTCCCTGTCGATCAGATCGAGCAGTGCAGATGCATCGTCAAAAAGCTTTTTCGCTTCTGCGCCGAAACGGGCGTCATCGAAGATCCGGGGATATTGACCGTTCAGTTCCCAGGCTGCAAAGAACGGCGTCCAGTCGATGTAGGGACGGAGTTCCGCAACCGTGACGTTTTCAAGGAGCATGATGCCAGGCTGTTTCGGCTGGTGGACTTTCGCATTGTCGAAGTTCAGCGAAAGACGGTTGCTCCGGGCCTCTTCGATGGAGACGGCCGACGAAGATGCTGTGCGTGAGGCATGGCTTTCCCTGAGGGCCGCCTGGTCTGCTTTCAGCTGCGCAATATAGGTATCCTTCAATGCCGGGTTCAGGAGGCTGTTGACGACCGGTACGCTTCGTGACGCGTCGAGGACCTGTACGACGGGACCGGAATAGACCGGCGCGATTTTCACGGCGGTATGCAC
This sequence comes from Chlorobiaceae bacterium, assembly GCA_013334565.1. Taxonomy (GTDB): domain Bacteria; phylum Bacteroidota; class Chlorobiia; order Chlorobiales; family Chlorobiaceae; genus Chlorobium. Next base: position 12,204 of record JAAXXI010000024.1, on the reverse strand, counting down.
CCTGGAAGTGGTCGCTCCTCCGATGAGCAGCGGGATCTTCATGCCGCGGCGCTCCATTTCGGACGCAACGTGCACCATTTCGTCAAGTGAGGGCGTGATGAGGCCGCTCAGACCGATGAGATCGGCATTCTCGCGTTCCACCGCATCGAGGATCTGTTCGCAGGGCATCATGACGCCGATATCGACCACATCGTAGTTGTTGCAAGCCAGGACAACGGAGACGATGTTCTTGCCGATGTCATGCACATCGCCCTTGACGGTCGCGAGAAGGACTTTTGCCGCCGCGCGGCTATCTTTATTCGCTGCCTTCTCCTGTTCGATGTAGGGGAGGAGCCAGCCGACCGAGCGTTTCATGACGCGGGCACTTTTGACGACCTGCGGCAGGAACATCCTACCGTCGGCGAAAAGGTCGCCGATCTCGTTCATGCCGTCCATGAGCGGCCCTTCGATAACCTGGAGCGGGCTGGGATAGAGTTTGCGCGCTTCCTCGGTATCCTCTTCGATGTAGTCCGTGATGCCTTTGATGAGCGCATGGCGCAACCGTTCGGATACCGAGGCGTTTCGCCATTCGGCGGCTTTGGCTTCGGCTTTTTCGCCGCCGTCGCGGACCGTTTCAGCGAAAGCGACAAGGCGTTCCGTGGCATCCGGTCGGCGATTGAGGAGCACATCCTCGACACGGACAAGCAGTTCTGGATCGATCTCCTCGTAAATGGCGAGCTGACCCGCATTGACGATGCCCATATCGAGCCCGGCATGGATGGCGTGGTAGAGGAACGCGGCATGCATCGCTTCCCTGACCGGTTCGTTGCCCCGGAACGAGAACGAGACGTTGCTGATGCCGCCGGACACTTTGGCGTGGGGCAGGTTTTCCTTGATCCAGCGGACTGACCGGATGAAATCGAGCGCGTAATTGTTGTGCTCTTCGATGCCGGTCGCCACAGTCAGTACGTTCGGATCGAAAATGATGTCCTCGGGAGGGAAGCCCACTTCGAGCGTGAGTATGTCATAAGCACGCCTGCATATCTCGATGCGGCGTTCGAACGAATCGGCCTGGCCCTGTTCGTCGAAGGCCATGACCACGGCCGCCGCCCCATACTGCTGGATTTTGCGGGCCCGCTCCCTGAAGAGCTCCTCGCCTTCCTTGATGCTGATGGAGTTGACGATGCTTTTGCCCTGGACGCACTGCAGTCCGCTTTCGAGGACCTGCCATTTCGAACTGTCGATCATGACCGGCACGCGCGAAATTTCCGGTTCCGAGGCCACGAGGTTCAGGAACTCCTTCATGACTTTTTCCGAATCGAGCATTCCTTCGTCGACGTTGACGTCGATGACCTGCGCGCCGCTTTCGACCTGCTGGCGGGCGATGGAAAGCGCTTCGTCGTATTTCGATTCCTTGATGAGGCGGGCGAATTTTTTCGATCCGGTTACGTTGGTGCGCTCGCCGACGTTGATGAACCCGGTTGTGCTGTTGACACTGAGCGGTTCGAGGCCTGAAAGCAGCAGTTCGTGGCTTTTCTCCGGCCTGCGGCGCGGTTTGATTGTCCTGACCGCTTCGGCGATCGCCCGGATATGGTCGGGGGTCGTGCCGCAACAGCCGCCGACGATATTGACGAACCCTGATTCGGCGAAACCGGCGATCTGCCCGGCCATGTATTCCGGCGAGTCGTCATACTGGCCGAACTCGTTCGGAAGGCCGGCATTGGGGTAGACGCTGACATAGCTTTCGGCAATACCGGCAAGGGATTCGATGAACGGGCGCATCTGTTTCGAGCCGAGCGCGCAGTTCAGGCCGACGCTCATGAGGTCGGGCATGTGGGAGATCGAAATCCAGAACGCTTCGGTGGTCTGGCCCGAAAGCGTTCGTCCGCTGGCGTCCACAATGGTGCCGGAGACCATGACGGGTACCCTCCAGCCGGTTGACCTGAAAAATTCCTCTATGGCAAAAAGAGCGGCCTTGCAGTTCAGGGTATCGAACACCGTTTCGACGAGGAGAAGGTCGACACCGCCTTCCCTCAGTCCCTCGAGCTGAACGATGTAGTTGTCGACGACTTCACGGAAGCTCACCGCCCGGTACCCTGGGTTCGTGACGTCCGGAGAGAGCGAAAGGGTTTTGTTGGTCGGGCCGATGGAACCGGCCACGAATCGAGGTTTATCCGGGGTCCGGGCACTATACTCGTCCGCTGCCTTGCGGGCCAGACGGGCAGCTTCGGCGTTCAGTTCCCGGACGATGGTTTCGGCTTGGTAATCCGACTGCGAGATCGGGTTCGCATTGAAAGTGTTGGTTTCGATGATGTCCGAGCCGGCATCGAGGAATTCACAGTGCAGCTCATGAATGACATCGGGACGGGTCAGGACGAGGATGTCATTGTTGCCGAGGAGTGAGTGCGGATGTGATGAGAACCTTGCACCCCGGTAATCTTCTTCCGTCAGTTTGCGGCGCTGGATCATGGTCCCCATGGCGCCGTCCAGCACAAGAATGCGCTGTTCAAGCAGGTTGAAAAGTATGTCCTTCATTCAATGAGCGGTGACTGCATTTAAAAAAAGAGAATATACGGGATTCGGCGGCAAATCCATTGTCCGCAAGCCGATGCATGAGGGTTTTACCTTGTTATTGTTCCGGCGATTAAAACGGTCAATCCCGGTTAGCAACATCAGCTTCGATTTTGTCATACCGAGTTCCCTGTATCCGGCCGCTACCGCACACGGACCCTGAACATCAAGACCGTTGATTTGTTAAAAGCAGTGTTTATTCATGGAAAGGCCCATACAGTCGGCCGAAGAATCCGGATGTTTTCGTTTTACACAAAAATGGATCCTTCACTCCGCTTTGCTTCGTTCAGGATGACACCTCTGTTTCAGAACAAACTCATTGATTTTTTCATGCTGACTTTTTACCTGTCATGCTGACTTTTTTTTGTCATTCTGAACGAAGTGAAGAATCCACAAAAAGCAAAGTCAGGAAATTACGTTCAGCATGACGAACCGTGATGTCATTCCGGGTCTTCCGTATACAACAGCTACCGCACACGGACCCTGAACAATAAGACCGTTAATTTTTAAAAGCAGCGTTTGTTCATGGAAAGCAAAGCGAAAAATCCCATAATTTATTGTTTGGTAACATAATGGTTTCTTCATCCCGCTATGCTTTATTCAGTATGGCAGCCCCTTGACACGGATTTGCTCGCGATTAATTGATGTTGGAACAATAATCGCGATCAATCTTTTCTTTCAGTTTGCAGCACTTTTTCACCAAGCCATGAACGGATGAGGTCTATCCCTTCGTCGGATATCTGGTGAGCGATGGGATATTCCCGATACACAAGGTCACGGACATGCTGCTGCAGCCATTCGTTCGATCGCCGTCCATTGGCAACGGGAAGGACATCATCGTAGATACCGTGCATGACGAGAAAAGGCAATTCGCCCAGGTCAGGTTTTACCGGATCGAACGGCATCGATTGTTCAGGAAGGTGACCACTGAGGGCAATGACCCCGTGCAGGAGCTCGGGTGCATGGAAGGAGGCCAGATAGCTCATGACAGCTCCCTGGCTGAAGCCGAGGATAAAGATTTTGCCTCCGGGAGGGTTGTATTCGGCAATGATTTCCCTGATGAAACCGGTAAGTTTTTTGCAGGCTTCGGCGGCCCCGGCGTGATCGACGACGATGCCGGCAGGTGTGAACTGGATCGGGAACCATGCGAACATTCCGAAATCGAGGGTCAGAGGGGCGCGTGCGCTGATGTGGCGCATGCCTTTATGGAGCATGGGGGAAAGCTGCATCAGGTCTTTTTCATTGCTTCCGTAACCATGCAGCATGAGCAGGAGCGGTGCGTTGCCGGTAGCAGGCGGCGGGGAATCGAGAAAGGTCAGGGTGAGGTTTCTGCGTTGAAGCATGGATAGTCCGATTATTGTAGGTTCTCTTTGAGCTTGCCGGATATGAAGCCTCCTCCGAGCACTTCGTCGTCACGGTAAAAAACCGCAGCCTGTCCGGCGGCTATGGCGTTTTTCGGCGTTTCGAAGGTTACCGAGAGCGTATCATGTCCGAGGGGTTCCAGGTCACACGGGGTTTCACGGTCACGATAGCGGATTTTCCCCGTGGCTTTCATCGGAGCACCAAGCTTTTCGATGCCGATCCAGTTCATGCCGGACACCAGGATCCTTCGGCTCTCGAGCGATGCTTTCGGGCCGACATGGATCCGGTTTTGCCCGGGATCGAGCGCGTTGACATAGAGTGGCTCCTTTGCCGAAACGCCCAGGCCTCGCCGTTGGCCGATCGTATAGAACGGATATCCGCGGTGCCTGCCGATCACCATGCCGTTTTCATCGACGATTTCACCATCCGCCACCCTTGCTTCGAGGCCCGGTATGGCATGTTTCAGGTAGCTGCAGTAGTCGTCCTGCGGAACGAAACAGATCTCCTGGCTCTCTTTTTTTTCCGCAGCCCTGACGCCGAACGAGCGAGCGAGGGCGCGAACTTCCGGTTTCCTGAGCTTTCCGAGCGGAAAAACGGTTTTTGAAAGATCGTCCTGTGTGAGCATCCAGAGGAAATAGCTCTGGTCTTTTTCGGGATCGGCCCCTTTGTAGAGCCGGTACCGTCCGTCGCTGCGGGACGTGGAGGCGAAGTGGCCGGTTGCGACCAGCTCCGCCCCGAGCAGTTTCGCGCCCTCAAGGAGACCGAACCATTTAATTTTTTTGTTGCAAACCATGCAGGGGTTTGGTGTCCTGCCGCCAAGATAGTCTTCGTGGAAATATCGGATGACCTCGTCCCTGAATCTGCCGCTCAGGTTGAGGCTGAAAACCGGTATCTGATAGTCGGGATGGTCGCTGATGACCAGAGGTGACGGCTGAAGCGACGGCCGTTCGTCGATCGTGTCGAGGACCCTGATGTTGAGCCCGATAACAGAGTAACCTTCTTTTGCGAGCAGGCAGGCGGAGACCGCAGAATCGACGCCTCCCGATATACCGACTACTATTTTTTCCCTCGTGTCCATGGGTCAGCTTACGTTATATCCGGGACCGCCCCCGCCTTCAGGAGGGGTCCAGGTGATGATTCCGTAAGGGTCGGCGATTTCGCAGGTCTTGCAGTGCAGGCAGTTCGCCGCATTGAGCCTGAACGACGGAGCCGGCCCATACGTAACTTCGTAAACCCCAGCGGGACAGAAATGGTTGCAGGGGTTTCCGTATTCGGTACGGCATTTGTCAAGGCAGATCTTCAGGATATCTTCCTGGCTGATCCTGAGATGACAGGGCTGGTCCTCTTCGTGCAGGGTTCCCGACCGGTAGACGCACTGGTCTTTTCCGAACGTCAGGGTTCCGTCCGGCTTGAAACCCTCTTTCAGCGCCATGAAAGATGAAAGGCTGCCTGTGTTGCGCCCTGCGGTGAAGCGGGGGAGCTTCATTTTAAGACCTGCCTCGACAAGCCCGGCATAGAGGCCGTTGTCGAAAGCTTTCCTGTAGCTGCGTGCTCCGTGCAGTTCTTCATATGCCCAGGAATCCAGGAAGCGGTGCGTAAAGGTTTCAAGCCGCTCCGGGGAAAAATCGTCCAGCACGAGGCATTCGAACAGTGTTTCGGCTGCAAGCATGCCGGATTTCATGGCCAGATGGATCCCTTTCTGCCGCTGCAGGTTCACCATGCCCGCCGATTCGCCCGAAACGAGGTACCCGGCGCCGGAGAGACGGGGCGGACGGTCACAGGTCGATGCAATGATGCTGCGGGCCCCGGATTCAAGCATGGCGCCCCCTTCGAGAAGCTCGCGGAGGAACGGGTGCTGCTTGAAAAGTTGCAGGTTCAGGTGCGGATCGCAAATGGGAGATGAAGGTCCGATAGAGGTAACGAACCCGATGGAGAGCAGGTCGGGTTTGAACGCGTATGCCCATCCTCCCCCATAGCGGTCCGAAGGAAGCGGGTGGCCGAAGAGGTGGATGATTTCGCCCGGCCTGGTCCGCCCATCGGGGATGCGCCAGGTTTCCTTGACGCCGGTGGAGGCATATTCGTGATTTTCACAAGCCCCGGAATGCAGGATGCCCGGGATCTGCCGCAACAGCGATCCCTGCGATCCCTCGCCGATGACGAACGCTTTTGCCCTGAGGATGATTCCGGGTTCGAATCCCGGCTTCTGCTTTCCGTTCCTGTCAAGGGCCTTGTCGCCGGTCAGGATGCCTGCAAGGCGACCGTTTTCCATGACCGGCGCCATAGCGGCAGTGCTGTCGAAGAGCTGCGCTCCAGAGTCCTGTGCTTTTTCAGCCAGCCATGCACCGAGGCGGCTGAGCGATACGAGATGACATCCCCTGCTGCTGAATGTTTCGGGCAGGAACGGGAAGGGAAGCTTTTTTTTTGCCGAGAGAAAAAGGACGCTTTCCCTCGATACTTCCGTTTCAAGAGGGCAGCCCGCCTCGATGAAATCCGGATAGAATTCGTGGAGTGCCCTCGGGTCGAGTATGGCCCCGGAGAGCAGGTGCGCCCCGGGATATCGGCCCTTGTCGATGATGGCGATTTCCGGGGCAGGAGCGCCATGGCGCTCGATCAGGCGGTTGAGATGGATAGCCGCTGCAAGGTTTGCAGGCCCGGCTCCGACAAAGACGATATCGAAATCCAGTGACTCCCGGTCCTGGTTAACTCCCGGTAATATTTGAGGTGGAGTTGCCGGCATTTTCAGAGAAGGATGCCCCCTAATATCAGCGAAGCGACGCTGAAGTAGATCACGATACCGGTCACATCGACGAGGGTAGCCACGAACGGGGCCGATGAGACCGCCGGATCGAGGCCCAGGCGTTTCAGAAGCAGGGGCAGCATGGAGCCGCACAGCGTTCCGAACAGGACGATGCCGACAAGCGAAAGGCCGATGGTGATCGCGATGTAGACCCATTGCATGTTGAAATGGCCCAGCGCAACAGCCCAGGCGACGACCCTGAGCATACCGATGAAGCCGAGGATGAAACCGAGCGACAGGCCTGACAGGATTTCACGGCGCATGACCGACCACCAGTCCCTGACGGTTATCTCGCCGATCGAGAGCGAACGGATGATGAGCGATGCCGCCTGGGAGCCGGAGTTTCCGCCGCTCGACATCACCAGCGGAATGAAGGTTGCCAGTACGATGGCTTTTGCCAGTTCGTCCTGGAAAAACGTCATGGCAGAAGCGGTCAGCATCTCTCCGAGGAAGAGGATGACCAGCCATCCGGCACGCTTTTTAACCAGCTGGTGAATGGGAAGGTCGATATAGGGCTCTTCAAGCGCTTCGATACCACCGAATTTCTGGATATCCTCGGTCTCCTCCTCTTCAGCGACATCGAGCATGTCGTCGATGGTGACGACGCCGATCAGGTATCCGTTTGAATCGACGACCGGCAGGGCCACCCTGTCGTACCGCTTGAATGCGTCGAGGGCGTCTTTCTGGTCCTGCGAGGCAGTCAGGGTGACGATTTTCTCCTCTTCTATGATTTCCTCGACTTTCCTGTCGGGGGCGGAGAGCAGCAGGTCCCTCGCAAACAGCTCTCCGTTGAGCTTGCCCGCGTCGTCTACGACATAGATGACGTTCAGGGTTTCGCTTTCATGGCCGTAGGTTCGGATGTATTCGAGGACCTGGTTGATGTTCCAGTCTTTTTTCACACTCAGGAAATCCGGGGACATGAGCCTTCCGACACTTTCCTCGGGATAGGCGAGCAGGGTCTTCGCGATTTTGAACTCCTTGAAGGAAAGGAGCTTGAGCAGTTCCTGGGCAACCGGCCCGGGCAGCTCCTCGAGCAGCGCGGTGCGGTCGTCAGCCGACATGCTGTTGAGTATCTGGCTGACGTGCTTTTTCGTCAGGGCTTTCAGGAGGTTCTGCTGGGAATCGAAATCGAGGTATTCGAATGTTTCTGTCGCGAGGCCTTTCGGCTGAAGCCGGAACAGGATAGCCTGCTCATCTTCAGGAAGGTCGGAGATCAGCTCCGCAAGGTCAACCGGAAGCCAGTCCTGGAAAATCCTCTGCAGGGCGCTGAAGTTGCGTTTCTCGATCAGCTCCCTTATTTCCGGTAAAAGCGGGGTTCCGATCATGGCTGGAAACGTTTGGTGAATGGTATTCCTGATAGAGGCAGACCTGACTAAAAAAGAATATTTTTTCAAACTTTGCAACTCACATCATGCAAGCTGATCATGATGGTTTCCCTTTCGATACATGCGGGTTGCCGAGGATGAATTTCCGCCAGGGAAGCTCGCGGCTCCTCGATATGCCGATCCGCCTGCCGGTGCCGATGAGCTCTGCCGGGATTTCCGGCGCGTCTTCGAGCAGGAACTCGCTTCCGAAGAGGTCCCTGCCGTTGCATTCCGGTCCGATTGCCATTGCTCCCGTAAGCTTTCCCGGGCCGCTCATAAGGCAGGTGAGGGTATTGAGGCCCCTTTGCAGCTGCATGAAAGAAATCCCTTCAAGCGGTTCCATGGCGCGTATCAGCACTGCCCCGGCCCTGTTTTCAGGCTCGCTGACAATATTGAGCATATAGTGGCAGCCATAGGTGAAGTACACATAGATCGTTCCGGGCTTGCAAAACATGCTGTGGTTCCTCGGGGTCTGGCCCCTCCATGCATGGCAGGCCTCGTCACCTTCTCCGAGGTAGGCTTCCGTTTCGACGATCTTGCCTTTCAGTACGGTGCCGTCCGGCAGCACCCTCGTGAACATTTTCCCGAGAAGTTTTTCAGCCAGTTCAACTGTCGGTATTTCAAAGAATTGCCTCTGCACCCTCACCATGGGCCGCGATAAAAATTTGTAATAGTTTTCATATGTATTATAATAATGTAACATAGTAGGGACGGAACTTCAACTGCTGTTAATTTCCCTGGTTAATGCATGGGTAGAATTATTGCGATCGCCAACCAGAAGGGGGGGGTCGGCAAAACCACCACTTCTGTCAACATAGCGGCATCGATTGCCATATCCGAATTCAGGACGCTGCTCATAGATATCGACCCCCAGGCCAATGCCACTTCCGGCTTCGGTATCGAAACCGGAGACGAGATCGACAACACGTTCTACCAGGTCATGGTCAAGGGGGGGAATATCGAGGATGCCATCAAGCCGACAAGCCTCGAATACCTCGACGTGCTCCCGTCGAACGTGAACCTTGTCGGTATGGAGGTCGAGCTCGTGAACATGAGGGAGCGGGAGTACGTCATGCAAAAAGCGCTCAGGGATGTCCGTTCCCGTTACGACTATATCATTATCGACTGTCCTCCCTCGCTCGGCCTCATCACGCTGAACTCCCTGACGGCGGCGGATTCTGTCCTCATCCCTGTCCAGGCTGAATATTACGCGCTCGAAGGCCTTGGAAAGCTGCTGAATACCATCAGTATCGTCCGCAAGCACCTGAACCCGAAACTCGAGATCGAAGGGGTGCTGGTAACTATGTACGATGCGAGGCTCCGTCTCGCGACACAGGTAGCCGAAGAGGTTAAAAAATTTTTCAAGGACAAGGTCTACAGGACTTATATCCGGAGGAATGTCCGGCTTTCCGAGGCACCGAGCCATGGCAAGCCGGCCCTGCTTTACGATGCGCAGAGCATCGGGTCGAAAGACTACCTCGATCTTGCCCAGGAAATTTTCGAGAGGGACGGGAATATCAACAAATTTAAAGTTCGTCAGCACTGACTGACGGCAATCCGGTGGCGGATATGGCAAAAAAAGCGTTGGGCAGGGGTCTCAAAGCGCTGATCCCCGATGAAGGGTTCGTTTCTGTTGCAAAAGAGGAGGAACCGGAGATTTCCCAGGACGGGACTATCGGCAGCCTGCCGATCGAGAAAATACGCGCCAATCCTTTTCAGCCCCGCAAGGAGTTCGATGAAGCCGCGCTCGAAGAGCTGAAGAACTCGATCATCGAAAACGGCGTCATCCAGCCGGTCACGGTCTGCCGTGATGGAGACGGCTACCAGCTCATCAGCGGGGAACGGCGGTTGAGGGCGGTAACACAGGCCGGATTCAAGTTCATTCCCGCTTACGTCATCGAGGCGCATGACGATTCAAGCAAGCTCGAGCTCGCCCTTATCGAAAATATCCAGCGCGAGGACCTGAATGCCATCGAAGTCGCACTTGCCCTGAAAAGCCTGACAACAAAATGCAGGCTGACGCAGGACGAGGTTGCCCAGAAAGTGGGCAAGAACCGTTCAACCATCAGCAATTTCCTCAGGCTGCTCAAACTGCCCCTCCAGGTCCAGGACAGTATCAGGAACCGCGAGATTACATCCGGACATGCCCGCGCGCTGATCAACCTTCCGGGAGAACAGCAGCAGCTCAAGGTCTGGAAGCAGATCATCGCAAGGCAGCTCTCGGTCCGACAGACGGAAGCGCTCGTCAACCGGATGTTCAAGGAACAGCCGAAATCTTTTGCGGCTGGGAATAAGGACCGTTCGTCACATATCGTGCACCTGGAGTCGCAATTGAGGGACCGGCTGGCAACAAAAGTTCGTATCGTCGAAAAAAAGGGAGGCAAAGGCGAGATCCATATCCAGTATTTTTCGGATGATGATCTCGACAGGCTTCTGGATATCATGAACCATGCATGATGGAACCGCTAAAAAGCTATTGCGCAACCAAATTGCGTCGTTGTCCCGATGCAATCGGGATCGAAATCCTTTTGTACTTCGTGTACATTGCGGTTTCTCCGCTCCGTCCGCCTTGCACTTTGATCGCTCATCACACTTTTTAGAGGTTCCCATGAACAATACGGCAAAGCCGGTTTATTTTCACCAAATATTAAAAGTTTACAGTTTTACCCGAATATGAAGTTCACCCTTGTTGGAAACGGCAGAATGGGACGTCAGGTCGCCATGGTCGCCGAACAGAGCGGCATCCACGAAATAGCGGCCGTGCTCGATGTCGATGCCCGCATCACTCCGGAATCATTCCGCGGCAGTGATGCCATCATAGATTTTACCGTCCGTGACGCTTTTCTGAACAACCTTCCGGCGATGCTCGGCTCAGGCGTTCCTGTGGTCGTAGGCACCACCGGCTGGGACGATGTCCGTGAAGAGGTCGTCCGGGATGTTGCAGCGGCGGGAGCGTCACTGCTGTATTCCGCGAATTTTTCACTCGGCGTCAATATCTTCCTGCGGACCGTGCGCGAGGCTGCCAGGATGATCTCCCCCTTCGGGCAGTTCGATATCGCATTCGCCGAGCAGCATCATACCGGGAAGGCAGATTTTCCGAGCGGGACGGCCCTCAGGGCTGCCGACATGATCCTTTCGGTGAACAGCCGCAAGAAAACGGTTGCCGCCCAGCTTCCCCACGACCGCAAACTTGCTCCCGAAGAGCTGCAGGTTGCCGCCATCAGGCTCGGCAGCGTTTTCGGTAAGCATTCGGCTTTCATCGATTCCGAATCGGATGAAATCGTGATTTCCCATACAGCCAAGAACCGTTCAGGGTTCGCCTCGGGCGCCGTCGAAGCCGCCGTATGGCTTGCCGGCCGTCACAAAACCGTTCCGGGTTTCTATACCATGGACGATTTTCTCAATGAAAGGCTTTCCTGAGGAGTTATGGCTGAAAAAAAACCGGTTCAATCTGTTCTTCCTCCCAAAGGAAGAGTGCATGCCGTGCTTGTCGGAACAGCCATCATTCTGCTGACAACGACGGTCCCTTACCTCACCATCCTGAATATTTTTCTTTTTTCGGGAATATTCATTGCCGGTGCTGTTGCGCTCCACTCTACCATCCTGCGTTTCCAGGTGCGGCTCCCTTACAGTGAAGCATACCTTACGGGCTGCCTCGCAGGGCTCGCAGGCGGAGCGTTGTCGGAGCTGGCCGGATTCCTGTTCATGGAATTTTTCAAATACAGGCCCGGCAGTGAAAGTATTTCTCTGATGATCGGCTGGATGCTCGACATGGCAAAGGGAAAGCCCGGTTTGCAGGAGCAGGTACAGCAGCTCGTGGAAGCTGAAAAGCTTGCTCTGGCCCCGGTGAAACTGACCATTGCGGACCTTCTGGTCAATATGGGCGTTTCAGGGGTGATGTACGGCCTGATTGCCGGGATAGGCGGCGCCTTCGCGGTTTACCGGCTCAAGCGGCTTGCCGCCAGGGGCAGGTGATTATACGTTCCCGGTTAAGGTCTCGAGTGCAAGCCTGCGGTAAAATGCGCGGTCGGTTTTCTGCGAGCCCGGCAGGACGGTCCATTCATCGACCCGCCAGTAACATACAGGCGCTTTCAGCTTTCCGGCAAGTCCCTTCATCAGCAGGTCGATCTC
>JAAXXI010000023.1 GCA_013334565.1 Chlorobiaceae bacterium | reverse complement strand
GGTTTCGCGAGCGGTTACTGGGCGATATTCGTAACGGTTGCTGCCGAACAGTTCGGAACAAACCTGAGGGCTTCGGTCGCGACGACCGTGCCTAATTTCGTTCGAGGCATGGTCGTGCCCATCACGATGCTCTTTCAGTTCTTCAGGGGCATGTTCGGCCTTGAAAACGGGGCTATCACGGTCGGTGCACTTTGTATCATTGCCGGGCTGCTTTCGCTTACCGGCCTGGAAGAGACCTTTCACAAGGACCTCGACTATTACGAAGAATTCCTGTAGGATATGGAAAGTGGGGATTGGGTAATGGGTGCTGGGGAGTGGGGAGTGGAGACTGGGGAGTGGAGAGTGGGTGCTGGGGAGTGAGGACTGGGGGCTCCGGTGAAGAAACTGTCAATTCCGGTCAGCACCGGTTATCAACAACAACTCCGATTTTGTCATTCTGAGCATAGCGAAGAATCCACGAGGGTGCGAGAGGTTCTTCAACAGCAGCAAGAAGAGCGGGAACTCAGGACCGAGTGCTGGGGACTGGGGACTGGGGAGTGAAGAAAGCAGCGGGTTGGAAAACCCGCGCTCCGTTAACGATTTTCCGGCTTGATCTCCCCGACAAGTCGGGATGAAGATTTCGGTCCCGGAACCCAATCCCCTCACATTGTGCCATCGATCTTTTATTGCTTACCTTGAGTAACATATGACTGTCTCCGGATATTCTACAATCCCCCTGAACGTGGAAAAACATTCAAAGATTTATGTCGCCGGCCACCGTGGTATGGTCGGCTCGGCAATTGTCCGCCACCTCCTCAATTCCAGTGCTCAGCACTCAGTCCTCAGTCCTGAATTGATCCTTCGAACACACGATGAACTTGATTTAACCAACCAGTCTGCGGTCAGGGCGTTCTTCGAAGCGGAACGGCCCGACCAGGTCTATCTTGCCGCAGCGAAAGTGGGAGGCATCCATGCAAACAACAACTACCCTGCCGAGTTCATCTACCGGAACCTGATGATCGAGGCGAATGTTATTCACGAAGCCTGGCGGGCAGGAGTGCAGAAACTGCTGTTCCTCGGATCGAGCTGCATCTACCCGAAAATGGCTCCGCAGCCGATCCGTGAAGATGCTCTGCTCAGCGGACCGCTTGAACCGACCAATGAACCGTATGCTGTCGCGAAAATCGCTGGCATCAAGCTGTGCGAAAGCTACAACCGTCAATACGGCACCGATTACCGGAGCATCATGCCGACAAACCTCTATGGCCCCGGCGACAATTACCATCCGGAAAACAGCCACGTTATCCCGGCGCTCATCCGCCGCTTCCACGAAGCCAAACTCGCCATGGAAAACCCGCTTTCCAGTACCCAGTACCCATTACCCAGTTCACAGTTCCCAGTCCCCAGCACTCAGTCCTCAGTCCTCATCTGGGGTACCGGCACACCGCGGCGCGAGTTCCTCTATGTGGACGACATGGCGGCAGCGAGCGTGTTTCTGATGAATCTGCCGAAAGAAACCTATGATTCACAAACCCGGCCTATGCAGGGGCACATCAATGCGGGTTGGGGGGACGATATAACGATCCGGGAGCTTGCCGAAACGGTCTCGAAAGTCGTTGGTTACCGGGGCCGCATCGATTTCGATACGACGAAACCCGATGGGACGCCGCGCAAGCTGATGGACAGTTCACTTCTTCGGAGACTTGGCTGGGAGCCAAAGGTCACGCTGGAGGAAGGTCTCCGGCTTGCATATGAGGATTTCAACAGAAGCTGGAAGGATTGAGGAACCGGTATCCTCTTTTCACTGCCGGGAACAGTTCCCTTCAGGAACAGCGGAACCTTCAGTGTTCACGGGTGAGTGAGACGTTATAGCCGCTTGCTTTCAGAAGCGCATCTTTTTTTGCATCATCAAGATCATGATGCATCATTTCGACAATCATCTCTTCGAGGGTAATCTCAGGAACCCACCCTAAATCCGCTTTCGCCTTCGACGGATCCCCAAGCAGCGTTTCGACTTCGGCAGGGCGGAAATACCTGGGATCGATACGGACTATGATATCTCCAGTGTTGAGAACTTTGGATTGTGGACTGATGGAATCAACAATTCCAACTTCCTGCATGCCTGAACCTTCCCAACGGATCATTATGCCGAGCACGGCAGCGGCTTTCTCGATGAATTCCCGGACGCTGTACTGCACACCGGTGGCAATCACATAATCCTTTGGTGATTCCTGCTGGAGCATCATCCATTGCATCCGAACATAATCCTTCGCATGTCCCCAGTCGCGTTTCGCATGCAGATTACCGATATAAAGACAATCTTCGAGGCCCTGCGAGATATTGGCCAATGCGCGCGTGATCTTGCGCGTCACGAAGGTTTCGCCCCGGCGCGGCGATTCATGGTTGAAAAGAATTCCGTTGCAGGCATACATGCCGTAAGCTTCTCGGTAATTGACCGTTATCCAGTATGCGTAAAGCTTTGCTGCCGCATAAGGGCTTCGTGGATAAAAGGGTGTCGATTCCCGTTGCGGTATCTCCTGAACGAGGCCGTAGAGCTCGGATGTCGATGCCTGGTAAAACCGAGTTTTCTTCTCAAGCCCAAGAAACCGGATTGCTTCGAGCAACCTCAATGTTCCGATGGCATCGACGTCGGCCGTATATTCGGGAGCTTCGAAACTGACAGCCACATGGCTCTGTGCAGCAAGATTGTACACTTCATCCGGTTGCACCTGTTCGATGATGCGAGTCAGGTTGCTGCTGTCGGTCATGTCGCCGTAGTGGAGGAAAAGCGCACAGCGCTCTTCCTGAGGACTGAGTGCTGAGGACTGAGGACTGAGGGAAGAAGGGCTGATGTCGTGGGGGTCACGGTAAAGATGGTCGATACGCTGTGTGTTGAACGAACTGGCCCGCCGTTTGATACCGTGTACTTCATAGCCCTTTTCAAGCAACAGTTCTGCCAGGTATGATCCGTCCTGACCGGTTATTCCGGTGATCAACGCCTTTTTCAGCGATGATGAAGTAACAGGAGCCGAGGATTGCATAATGGATGAGGGCATGGATAACAATGGCGTCAGGTGTTATGGATTGAATTGTTCTTTTATATAATGAAATTTTTCCGGTTCCGGGAAATGGGTGGCAGGTGAAAAAATTCCAGTCCCCCTCAGTCCCTAAAGTTCTTGCTGTTCTTGAAGAAAATCCCGCATTCCTCAAGCGCATCCTCTTGGATTCTTCGCTTTGCTCAGAATGACAAAATCGGAGCTGTTGCAGCTCACCGGGGCAAACCGGAATTGACAGTTTATTCACCAGAACCCCCAGTCCTCAGCCCTCAATCCTCAATATGCCGCCCGGCCGGGGCTGAAACCCAAATTATATTTGTTCCTTTACCCGGGGTTTCACCCCGCGCTACCGATATGTCGCCCCTCCGGGGCTCAAAACTCCCCACTCCCCAGTCCCCAGTCCCCACTTTCCACTTTCCACTTTCCACTTTCCACTTTCCACTTTCCACTTTCCACTTTCCACTATCCACTATGCATTCTCACAAGTGACCAAAGGGACTGCATGGACTACAGGGCCGAATCCCCATTACCCATTACCCATTACCCATTACCCAGTCAGCAGGTATCAGGAAAAACCCTTTACTTTTGCGGTTGAAGCTGTATAATTTATGAGAAAACAACATACGGCACCGAAACAAGCTCCCTGGTTTATTGTTTTTTATACAGGGCAAGCCGCATATGCCGGGTTTTAAAACAAGAATTATTTTTAACTTCACTTATACTTGCCATCACGCTTTCTTAAGTTCCTGCAAAAAGAAAACCGAAACTGCGACAGGGAAAAAGTCCGACTTTTCAAGGAATTGTAAAGTTCATTTCATATCATGAATCAGCTCTTACCCGGAACGGATTTATCCCATAATAGATTTTATTTTAATACTTTAAACTTCTCGCAACCCGGATTTTCACGATTAAAGCGTATTTTCCTGTAATCTTTCATCTGCCTTCCAATGAGCGCTCTTGAAAAAACGGCATGGAAGCTCGGACTTACCAGAGCTGAGGTTTCGCTTGTCACCATGCTCATCGGGTTTCTCGCACTGGGCGGAGTCCTGAAAAACTTCCGCACCTCCGATAAAGAGGCTCTGCTGCTGAAAAAAGCCGAACAATCGCGCCTTACGGAAGCCGATGTTGACAGCCTGATACGCCTCGCCTCGATCGAGCAGGCCAATGTCGAAGAAGAGGTCCTCGGTGAAAACGCACCGGGAAGCGAAGAAAAAGCAGGGAAAAGCGGCACGGAAAGGCATGTCCTGAAAAAAACGTTCAGCGGAACCGTCGCGTTCAACAGGGCGGGAAAAACGCAACTCCAGCTTGTGCCGGGTATCGGTCCGGTCATGGCCGAACGGCTTGTCGCTTTCCGGACGCAGAAAGGAGGAAAAATTACCGATTTCCAGGATTTCCTCGCGGTCAAAGGCATCGGGAAGAAAAAGCTCGAAGTTCTCAAAAAACATTTTACCCTCGACTGATGGGCACCAGCCGCACAGCCTGCAGCATCGACATGCACGAAAGCGCCGTCGTCAGGCTCCACGAGTCCGACGACAGGGGATGCACGCTGACAGGGTGCGCCATACTCCCCTTCGGCCTTGGCGCTCTCTCTGCAGGCAAGGGAAAGCGGCTGCTGAAAAAACTTGCCAGGCACCTCCGGAAGCTCCAGAGCGAACAACTTGCGTTCTGCATCTCCCCGGAAATCTACCTGCCCCTTCCGACCAGTTTGGCGCCAGGAAGCACGGCCGAAGAGGTTCGAAACGCCTGCATACTCGAATCAGAATATTTCCTCAGCGATCCTTCGGCTTTTCATTGCGACGTTGCAGGGGCCGATGAGGATGGGGCAAACAGCATTCATGAGAAAAGGCTCATGCTTTTCTATCCCGGCGAACCGGCAAGAACCCTCATCAACCATTTCTCTGCGGAACAAAGCATCCGGTTATGCTGCTCGCCGCAGCTCTCCCTCCTGCACCTGTCGGAACATGCGGAAGGCCCTCAGGCTGTGCTGGAACTTGAAAACAGGTATATCCTCCTCGCTGTTGCAAATAACGGCAGGTTCGAAAAATTTTCCTGCAGGCAGGTAAAAAGCAGGGACGAAGCGATGTATTTCACCATCAGGGAGCTCAGTGCGAACCCCCGTTTCCGGGAAACAGGCATACAGGTTTGCGGTTCATTGGCAGACAAAGCCATGCACACGCTCATCGAGAAGGAAACGCAGATAAAAACCAAACCACTGGGCATTCCGCCCTCACTCAGGCTGTCCAACCCCGAACGGTTCCCGATCGCTTCACCTGCGGCCATCAAAGCCATCAGCACGGCGCTGATGGCTCTGACGAACGGAGTGCCGGCTACCTTTTTGCAATAACCACTTCGGCAATCTGGACGGCGTTCGTGGCGGCACCTTTCCTTAGATTGTCAGCCACGATCCACATGTTCAGGGTCTGTGGATGCCAGTAATCGCGGCGGACCCTGCCGACAAACACCTCGTCACGCTCATAGGAGGTCAGCGGCATCGGGTAGATTCGGGCCGAAGGATCGTCCTGCATGATGATGCCCGGAGAACCTGCGAGCAGGGCGCGGACCTCCTCTATGTCGAACTCCTTTTCAAGCTCGATGTTCAGGGACTCGCCATGGCCACCGTAAACAGGGATTCGAACCGTCGTGGGCGAAACACTTATCGAATCGTCGCCCATGATCTTCCTGGTCTCGTTCACCATCTTCATCTCCTCCTTCGTGTAGCCGTTGTCGGTGAATGTGTCGATCTGCGGCACGGCGTTGAAGGCGATCTGATGGAAGTGGGTGAACTGTTCCTGGGGCTCGCCGGCCAGCTCGCTTTCGAGCGCATCGCGACCCGCCTTCCCCTTGCCGGTAACCGACTGGTAGGTGGAGACCACGACACGCTTCACGCCGTAGCGGTCGTAAAGCGGCTTGAGCACGACCACCATCTGGATGGTCGAACAGTTCGGATTGGCGATGATTTTTTCAGGCGTTCCGTCCTCCCTGAAAATCTTTTCGGGATTGACCTCGGGCACGACAAGCGGAATATCCGGGTCCATGCGGAACGCCGATGAATTGTCGATAACGATCGCGCCTTCCGATGCGGCAACGGAGGCCCACTCGCGGCTTGCGGTCGCGCCAGCCGAAAAGAGCGCGATATCGACCCCGCGGAAAGCTTCCGCAGAGGGTTCCCGCACGATGAAATCCTTCCCCCTGAACGGTATGGCCTGGCCAGCGCTTCTTGCCGAGGCGATCGGAACCAGCTCCCCGACCGGGAAATTCCTCTCTTCAAGCACCTGGATCATGGTGCGGCCGACAAGGCCGGTCGCACCGAGCACCGCCACCCTGCAATGTGAATCCGAACTACTCATAACACGTTTCTTTATTTATACTTGATAATTTAAAACCAGCTTGTCGGAATGATCGTTGAGATATTCCGTGTCACAATGGATCCTCCCTTCGGCAGCGTATCCTTCGCACTCCTGCCGGTAGGAAAGCAGAATGTCGATGACCTGTTCCCACTTCTCTTCGCGCACCAGTTTGTTGCGCACCACCGAGACTTTCGGCAGCCCTTTCAGGTAGGTGGAATAGTGGCGTCGCATCTCGAGGTTGCCGTACTTTTCACCCTTGAACTGCACCGAAAGCTCGAGATGATCGATCGCAGCCTGTATCCTCTGCCGGAAATCGGGCTGAGGGCCCGGAGATCCGGTCGCCAGAAGGTGTTTTACGCTTGCGAAGATAAACGGATTACCTATCGATCCCCGGCCGATCATGACGGCGTCCGCCTGTGTCGTTTCGAACATGCTTCGGGCATCTTCGGCTGTCCAGATATCACCGTTGGCGATAACGGGAATACGGGCCAACTCCTTTGCCGCGCGTATCCAGTTCCAGTCAGCCTTCCCTTTGTACATGTCGCTCCTGGTCCTGCCATGGATGGCGACGGCCTGTATTCCTGCATCCTCGAGGCGGACCAGAACATCGAGGATATTGATGGTTTCGTGGTCCCAGCCGATCCTCGTCTTTGCCGTAACGGGAATGTTCACCGACTTTACAACCGCCGAGGCGATGTCGGCCATCTTGTCCGGCTCCCGGAGCAGGGCCGCGCCGGCACCCTTGCCGGCAACTTTCTTTGTCGGGCATCCGAAATTGATATCGAGATAATCCGGCGAAAACTCTTCGGCAATCCTTGCGGCCTCGACCATCGATTCGACGGTACTGCCGAAAATCTGTACGGCGATCGGCCTCTCCATTTCGTCGGCCCTCATTTTGCGTACCGATTTCTCGGCGCCCCGGCGCAGCGCCTCGGCGCTGACGAATTCCGTATAGACGATATCGGCCCCGTGCCGCTTGCAGAGTTGCCTGAAAGCCCGGTCGGTGACATCCTCCATGGGTGCAAGGATGATCGGGCGGACGATGTCGATCGTGCCGATTTTCATGCCTTGGTGCCGTCAATCTCCGGTGTTCCGTTCATAAAATTCCTGACCTGGCCATGGATTTTCCTGTACAGGGCAGCATCCTCACGAAGGGCTTTCTTTACTGCCTCTCTGCCCTGGCCAAGTTTTTCCTGGCCGTAGCTGAACCAGGACCCTGATTTTTTCACCACTCCGAACTCCACGGCAAGGTCGATAAGTTCCCCGATGGCGGAAATACCTTCACCGTAGAGGATATCGAACTCCGCCACCTTGAACGGCGGGGCGACCTTGTTCTTGACTACCTTCACCCGGGTGCGGTTTCCCGTATTTTCCTCGCCTTCCTTGATCTGGCTGATTTTGCGGATATCGAGCCGGACCGATGCGTAAAATTTCAATGCCTTGCCGCCGGTCGTCGTTTCGGGGCTGCCGTAGATGACACCGATCTTGTCGCGAAGCTGGTTGATGAAAATGCAGACGCAGCTTGACTTCGATATGGCGCCGGTGAGTTTTCGAAGTGCCTGGCTCATAAGCCGGGCCTGCAGGCCCACGACACTGTCGCCCATCTCGCCCTCGAGCTCGGCCTGCGGCACCAGTGCTGCAACCGAGTCGACAACAATGACATCGACCGCGCCGCTCCGGACGAGGGTTTCCACGATGGAGAGCGCCTGTTCGCCCGACTCGGGCTGGCTGATCAGGAGCGAATTGATATCGACGCCCAGCTTGCGGGCATAGGACGGATCGAACGCGTGCTCGGCATCGACGATGGCCGCAATGCCTCCTTCCTTCTGCGCTTCGGCAATCACGTGCAGCGCGAGGGTGGTCTTGCCTGAAGATTCCGGTCCGTAGATTTCGGTCACCCTGCCCCTCGGCAGCCCGCCGACACCGAGCGCGAAATCGAGGGTCATCGAACCGGTTGAGATCGAGTGCACCTGCATACCCGCGGAATTGTCGCCCAGGCGCATGATAGCCCCTTTGCCGAACTGCTTTTCAAGCGTTTCGACAGCCATGTTGAGCTGTTTGAGTTTTGCCGGGTCGATACCTGGCGCCTTCTTTTCGGGTTTCACAGTATCCATGGATGATGCATGATAGAATTTTATATGAAAATGATGGCCGGACCTTCAGTGGACTATTGTCCTCAGTGTTTCTGAAAACTCCCTGTAGCTGATGCCAAGTTCCTCCCGCGACCGGCTGTTGTCGTAGCGCAGCAGCTTCGATGAAAGCCTCAGGCTCTCGAGGCTGATGAACGATGGTGTCCCTGAAAACAGCGACCAAAGTTCACCGCCAAGGCCGGCGACAAATCCCGCAGCAGGCGGAATGGAAAAGCCCTTCTTCCGGATACGGCTGCCTTCGAGTTCGCCAAGCCGTGCGTAGAGGTCTCCGAAAGAAAGGCTCTGCGCAACGACGATATACCGTTCACCGGGACGGCCCTTCTTCCATGCTGCCAGATGGGCTTCGGCAACATCCCGGACATCGACGAAACCCGTTCCGCCGGAAGGCAGGAACGGCAGCTTCCCCTCGTACATCAACCGGAGCACCTCGTTAGAGGAACTCGACGATGCGGGGTTGCCTCTGTCGATTCCGATCACCACCCCGGGATTGACCATCACCACGTCGAGTCCTTCCGCCCTGCCCCTCTGCCCTTCGAGCTCGGCGAGGTATTTGGCTTCCATATACCCGTTCCGGTGCTGCCACTCCTCGAAGGAAGACGATTCGGAAGCCGGGCTGCCGTCTTCGGGAACACCGAGTGCCGCTATGGAACTGGTCATGACAAGCCTTGAAACATTTGCCGCAAGGCAGGCGTTCACCACGTTCCTCGTCCCGATGACATTGGTCTCGTAAAGGGAATTCCTCGAGCTTTTCGTATAGGAAATGAGCCCGGCACAATGAAAAACGGTTTCCACACCATCCAAAGCCTCGTTGAGCGCCAGCGGATCGCCGATATCAGCCACGGCCTTTTCAACCGGCAGCTTCTCGAAAAATGAACAATCCGAACTCTTCCTGACGATGGCCCTGCAGGTAATCTCAGGGGCATGCTTCGAAAGAAGGGTGTATATGATCTGGGAACCGATATAACCGGTAGCCCCTGTTATGGCAATCGATGACTTCTGCATTGGGACAATGACTCATTCCGGCTCCCCATCCCCCCGAAACACCGGAAACGTCTGTTATGTTCTCGGACCCCGGATGAGCTTTGCCGCTCTTCCGGCACCTGGCGGATGACAACCTGTCGAATTACGCTACAAATTACGCTAATGTTCCTGTTTATAAAAATAATAATTAAAACTACATTGCAGTCAATTCCTGACACAAGCATCTGAAAATTATTCTGCAATGGCAAAAGAAAAATCCCGGCGCCGCGATCCCGGAGTTTTACCTGAAACGGTACGGCAGGAGCTCCTGCCCAACGGCCTGAGGATCGTCACCGACGAAGTGACCCATGTCCGGAGCGTCACGCTCGGCATCCAGATCGAAGCGGGATCGCGCGACGATCCCGACGGCAAGCCGGGCCTCGCCCATTTCATCGAACATGCCGTCTTCAAGGGGACTCAAAGGCGCACCTGGCTGGACATTGCGAAAAACATCGAAAACAACGGCGGCTACCTCGACGCCTACACCACAAAGGAACACACCTGTATCTATCTCCGGTGCCTTGAAAAACATCTCGAGCCATCCTTCGACCTCCTGGCAGACCTCGTCTGCAACCCCCTTTTTCCGCCCGAGGAGATGGAAAAGGAAAAAGAGGTTGTCATAGAAGAAATAAGCAGCGTCGAAGACACTCCCGAAGAGCTCATCTTCGATGAGTTCGACCTGCGGTCCTTTCCGGGCCACCCGCTCGGCAAACCGATACTCGGAACCGAAGAGAGCATTTCCGGTTTTACCGGTGACGACCTGAAGGGGTTCATGCGCGATCATTACCACCCTGCAAACATGCTGCTGACCGCAACGGGCAGCGCCCCGCATGAAACGATCGTCAGGCTTGCAGAAAAATTCCTCGGCACGCTCCAGGCGCAGCAGGAAAGCACCTATCGGCGCAAACCGTTCCGGGCCGGCGATTACACGCCGTTTTCGGCGACGCTGAAAAAACAGGTCCACCAGTCACAGATCGTCCTCGGGACTTCCATAGAGCGTGACGATCCGCTCTACTACAGCCTCATGGTGCTCAACGCGATACTCGGCAACGGCATGAGCTCACTGCTCAACATCGAACTGCGCGAGAAACGCGGCCTGGTCTACAACGTCTATTCGGCGCTCTCGTTTTTCGACGACATGACCGCCCTGAACATCTATGCGGGGACCGACGGCAACAAGACCGCAAAAACCATGGAACTGCTCGAAAGCCTTCTCCGGAGCAAAACGCTTTTCTCGCCCGATCCCGAAGAGGTGGAATCCGCAAAACGCAAACTGCTCGGCTCGCTCGTCATGGGCCTGGAAAAAATGACCCGAAGGATGTCGCAGACGGCGTCGGATATCTCCTATTTCGGCCGGTATATCACCCCCGAGGAAAAAGCCGCGGCAATCGAATCGGTAACCCCCGGCGATATCGCACGGGCTGCGGCGTTGATCCTGCGCGATGCACCGTTTTCTTCCCTGGTGTACAAGCCCAAACGGTAGCGAAGCCTGCCGAAACGCGATTTCATAAAAACAGGATTAATTGCTATCTTCTAAACTTTTAATTTTATCAATCAATCACAGAGAGCATTGCAAAAGAATATCAAGAACGTCAGCGAAACCGAACAGGAACTTGAAATCATCCTTTCCGGTGAAGAGTTCGGTGCCGAATACAGCCAGGAACTTGAAGAGGCGAAGAAAAACGTACAGATCAAAGGATTCAGAAAAGGCCATGCCCCGGAAGGCTTGATAAAAAAACTTGCCGGCCCCGCCATCGAAGCGTCGGTTGCCGAAAAACTGGCATCGAAGCATTTCGGCCCGATCGTCGACGAAGAGAAAATCAAACCGGCAAGCCGCGCCGAGCTCATCGACTTCACGTTTGAACCGGACAAGCTCACCATCCGGCTCTCCTACGAAATTCATCCGTCATTCGAGCTGAAAGACTACACTGCGTACACCTTCAGCAAAGCGCGCTACACCATCACCGACGAAGACGTGCAGCGCGAGATAAATCTCATCCTCAAAGGGCACGGATCCCTTGTCAGCGTTGACGAGGCTGCACTCGAATCCGATACGGTCATCGGCGATGTCGTGAGGATCAACGATGATGGCGAAGCCGAAGAAGGGATGAAAACGGAAAACCACCATTTCAATCTCGAATACCTCCCCGACGACAATCCGTTCCGCAAAGAGCTTACCGGTAAAAAAGCCGGGGAAACCGTCGAAGTCGAACTTGAAAATGACAAGGAAGGCCAGAAAACGTCACGCTTCCGTGTTTCGATCAGTGAAATCAAGCGCCTCGAACTGCCCGAACTGACCGATGACCTGGTAAAAGAGATCACCGGACAGCGTTTCGAGTCGGTCGCCGACTTCATGGCCGATGTCAAAATCCAGCTCGAACAGCATTTCGAGATGAAATCCGAGGAAGAACTGCTCGAGTCCATCTCTGCAAAAATGACCGAGGAAAACCCGGTTCCGGCACCGAAATCGCTGACGGCCTCCTTCGCGAAAATGCTTGTCGAAAATGCCAAACGCCAGTTCGGCGGAAAATTCCCGGCAGGGTTCGACGAAAGCTCATTTGCAAAATCCATAGCCCCGAATGCGGAAAAGCATGCCCAGTGGCTGCTCATCACCCAGAAAATCGCCGAACTCGAAAACCTTGCCGTTTCGGACGACGATATCCGCATCTATGCTGAAAAGGAAGCTTCCAAGAACACCTCCATGAACGCCGAGGAGCTCCTGAACACTTACATGTCCGGTGAGTTCAGGGACTACATCACCGATACCATTTTCAAGGAGAAGATTTACGATATCCTCAAATCGAAAGTGACCATCAACGAGGAAGAGCGTTCAATTCCGCATCACCAGATCTGATAAGGTCTGCGAGGCAAGAATCAGAAAGGGGTCCCGGCGGGGCCCTTTTTTTTGCCCGGGAAAAAGAAGTGCTGAGAACTCAGGACTGAGTGCTGAGGGGAAGATGGGAACTGGGTAGTGGGGTTTGGAAAGTGGGAGGTTAGGTGCTTTACTCATCGCTCACTGAAAAGGGACTAAAAGGACTGCAGCGACAGCAGCGACAAAAACCCACTTCCCGGTCCCCAGTACCCAGTACCCAGTCCCTCATCCTCACGCCAGCATGATGGTCATGGAAAGATCGAGCGCCTTGACGCTGTGGGTCAACTCGCCGATAGAAATGAAATCGACGCCGGTTTCGGCAACCTCCCTGACATTGTGCATACCCATGTTGCCCGACGCTTCGAGCAGGACGCTCTTGCAGGCCGCCCTGACATACTCGACCGCCTCTTTCATGAGATCGGTCGTGAAATTGTCGAGAAGAATGATATCGGGTACGCAGACAAGCGCCTTGCTCAATTCGTCCAGCGAACGGACCTCAGCCTCGATCTTGACGTCGAGGTTGTGTTTCTCACGGTATTGCTGCGCACGGCGGACAGCCTGGACAATTCCTCCCGAAGCGTCGATATGATTGTCCTTTATCAGCATCATGTCGAACAGGCCGAACCGGTGGTTCATCCCACCGCCTATCCTTACCGCCTCCTTGTCGAAATACCGCAGGCCGGGGACAGTTTTGCGGGTATCGAGTATCCTCGTCTCCGTATGGCTTATCCTGTCCACGTAGGCTCTTGTCCTGGTAGCGATCCCGGACATCCGCTGCATGAAATTCAGGGCCGTCCGTTCACCGGCAAGGATCGGCGCAAGCTTGCCGCTGATTTCAAGGATCATCTCGCCCGGCTGGACACTTTCCCCGTCTTTTCTGTGAATATGGGTTTCAATCGTGGGATCGCATGCGGCAAATACCTGCATGGCCACTTCGACACCGCCTGCGATACCGATCTCCTTGGCCTTGATGACTGCGCGGCCCTCCTGCCGGGAATCGATGGTTGCAAGCGTGGTGATATCTCCTGTATACCGGTCCTCTTCGAGCGCCAGCATGATGGCGCGCGACCGGCACCCCTCGTAAAAATCGTTTCGGGAACTATGCGTCTTCATGACCCGTCATGAAATAGTGAAAAATGTATTCCAGCGCTCAAGTTAGTAAATTTTATGCTCCTTGGCGATACGGTGAATATCTTTCTGTGCCGATTTCCCTTACCGTCCGGCAATCCTCGTGAAATGATTTTTCCCCGACCGATTAAACAGAAAGTATAACGATAATGAGAAATTATTATATTGAAAGATAAGGTGTCCGAAGATGCCGCTCTTGCCGTTGCTCCAGAACCAGGCCCGCAAACCGGGCTCTTTCAGCTACTCGACATGCACATCAACAACATCAAATTCAAAGCGCTTTTTCAGCAGCTTGACTCAGACAGGAACGTCTGGAAATATTCAACGGTCAATTCGAACGATGTCGATTTCCTTGAATACCGCCAGAAATCCGAGTGGCTGCAGTCAACAGGACTGAACGACAGAACCGGCAGGGAAATTTATGAAGGCGACCTGTTGAGCTGGAACGAAACCGTTGTCGAAGTGATCTTCGAGCACGGAAGCTTCAAGGTCCTTCATGACGGAACTTCCGATATCCTTCTCTGGTACTGTGTCCCCGACTGCGATGTGATCGGAAGCAAAGCTGAACGGAACGCGAAACCGTAGTTGCCGTCATCACCTCTCCCCCCTGACCGCAGGTATTACGCTCACAGGTTATCCATATAACGAAACATCGCTCTTGCGGAAATAACCACTTTCCACTGCCGGTTTTCATGCGGCCGTACCGGAAATACGTGCAAAGATGCATCGTTGCGGCCCGCCGCATCATACGCCGCATGTGGAGATTTCATGAAGTTTGTTAGCTTTATATGGGCCGGGCAAAAAGATCTTGCCGAAAGCCGCAGCTTTTTTCCGGCTCATCGTGGTGCTTCCTTCAGGAAAACGAAACGGTTTTCCGGAGGTAACCAACAACATGATTTTTCGCATCACTGCCATGAGTCATAATTCCCGCTCCTGTATCCGTCTTGTCAACATGGTTTTTTACGCCCGTCACGGAGTGCTCAGGGAAGAGCAGGCGCTCGGGGCGAAATATGAGGTCGACGCAACGCTCAGGCTCGATTTCTCGGCAGCCGCACAAAACGACGATATTGCGAAAACCGTCGATTACGGAGGGGTCTATCAGAAAATCCGGGAGCTGTTCACGCAGAAAAAATACAACCTGCTCGAAACACTCGCTTTCGATATAGCGGGAAATCTCCTGCGGGACTTTCCGGTCCTCGATGAGGTAAGCATCCGCGTCCGAAAGCACAATCCGCCCATCAACGGCATATGCGACTTTGCAGAAGCGGAATATCAGGCTGAACGGAGCTGATCGATGCTGCTTCACAAGGCATATATCGGAATAGGGTCGAATATCGGGAACCGGATGGAGCACCTCCGGGAAGCGGTGGATATGCTCGGCGGGACCGACGGAATCCTCCTGGAAGCGGTCTCATCGATCTATATGACCGAACCGGTCGGCGATCCTGAACAGCAACGCTTCTATAATGGCGTGGTGCTTGTCGGGACAACGATGGAACCCGAAGACCTGAGGCAATGCTGCAAAACCATCGAACGGGATCTCGGCAGGCCCGAAGCTTACCGGCGATGGAGCCCGAGGGTCATCGATCTCGACATCCTGCTCTTTGGCGACCGTTGCTGCCGGACGGACACGCTTTCGATACCCCATCCTGAAATGTACAACCGTAAATTCGTGCTCGTTCCCCTGCTCGACATCGCGAACCCCCCGGACCCGACATCAGGCAAAACGGCACGGCAGTTCCTCGCAGAATGCCCGGACCGTTCCGTGCTGATCGAACTGAGAGCTGGGGAATGGGGACTGGGTAGTGGAGAGTAGAAAGTGGGGAGTGCTGAAGACTGAGTGCCGAATCCGACCTATCGGTCCTATCAGTTCCAACATGCCGCCCCTGCTGGGCTGAAACCCAAATTTATTTTGTCCCTCCTTACAGGGGCTGGCACCCCTGGCTACCGATATCCCGCCCCTACTGGGCTATCTTTCCCAGTTCCCAGTCCCCAGTCCTCAGTCCTCAATATGCCGCCCCGCCGGGGCTGAAACCCAAATTTATTTGGTCCCTCCTTCCAGGGGGGCTGGCACCCCTGGCTACCGATATCCCGCCCCTACGGGGCTATCTTTCCCAGTTCCCAGTCCCCAGTTCCCAGTCCCGTTTTCTTACCTACCACATACAATCTGATACCACCCACTCTCCACTTCCCAGTACCAAGTCCGCATTCCCGAAACAGAGCGGTAACCCCTGAGAAGTGTCCCTGTTGTCCCTGAAGTCTTTTATGTCCTTTTCTTAATAAAAAAAGGCTGCCACGGTTTTGTTCCCATGACAGCCTCGATGCTGTTCCTGCATTCAGAAACAGATGCTTCAGTTCGCGAAGGTGATGCTCAGATTGCCCTGCGAGAAATCAGCCCCTTCCGTTTTGCGTCCCACCAGGACGTTCGGCAGGATGATGCTCTTGCGGAAATTGTTGATATCGACAAGGAGCTCGTCGCCCTTGATGTTGACGTTCAGCTTTTTCACCTCGACATTCGGAAGGTAGAGGCTCAGCACATATTTGCCGTCGATTTTCTCGAGGACCTGGGTCTTGTCGTCGGAGTAGAGCACCTCAGCAGGGTTCTTCTCTCCGAAAATCTGCTTGCTGAGATTATTGAGCTTGTCCGTATTGATGATCTCCTCGGTCGAGAGCTGCGCCCTGAAAATCGGTACAGGATAGAAACAGTTCTCGATGACCCTCAGGTACTTCGTCTGGGTGTCGATAAGGCTCTGCAGATAGCTGTCGGCCGAGCTCTGCGGCAGGATCTTGTTGACGACCGCGGCATCGAGCTTGTAACCGAACAGGTTGAGGTAGGTCTGGACGCGAAGGGCTTCCTTGATGACCATATTCTCCGGGTTGAGGACGACCCTGAACGTCGTGATGCTCTTGTCCTGAAGCATGGCATGAAGTTCTTTCATGTGCTCGTTCACTTCGGGCATGAGCTTGAAAATGTTCTTCTTGGGCATGAACTTGGTCAGGAGCGGAGCGGCGAAACCGATCGCTTTCGAATGCCAGCCTCCGATCTTGTCCGAATACCACCCATACGATTCCGGCATACCGAGCAGGCGCATGGTTTCTCCGGTTGGAGCGGCATCGACGACGACGACATCGTAATCGCCGGATTTGGCTGCCTTCCAGATGTATCTGAGACTGATCATCTCCTCCATGCCCGGCATGATGGCAAGCTCTTCAGCGACGATTTCATTTGCGCCGTCATGCATCAGGATCGAAGAAAAATAGGAATAAAGCTCCGTCCAGTTCTCCCTGATTTCAGCGAGAACATTGACTTCCATGGCGAAAAGGTTTTTTTCGACCTCGACGGGAGTAGAAGAAAGCTCGACACTCAGGGCATCGGCGAGACTGTGCGCAACGTCGGTGCTCATGATCAGCACACGCTGGCCTCTCCGGGCAATTGATGTTGCAGTCGAGGCTGATACGGTTGTTTTACCGACGCCTCCTTTACCCAGGTAAAGAATAATTCTCATGTTTATGATTAAAACTGGTGAGTAGATTGCATCTTGACTGAACGCCCGATTTACTTATTTACAGGACCCGGCCTGCAGGGCATTATCGCCTGCCATGTTTGCCCTGTGCATGAAACTTCTTTCTCGACACACTGTTGCCT
The DNA here is from genome assembly GCA_013334565.1 of Chlorobiaceae bacterium. Lineage (GTDB taxonomy): Bacteria > Bacteroidota > Chlorobiia > Chlorobiales > Chlorobiaceae > Chlorobium. The sequence goes on along the minus strand of JAAXXI010000023.1, from coordinate 14,148 downwards.
GAATAATCCGGTTTCCGGACAGGCTCCGACGATGGAGCCGGCTGTTGCTGCTGGGAAGTCGCCGGTTCTGCCGGTTTTTCCGCATCACTGATTTCCGTCGGTATCGCTTCCGCCCGGGGCTCCTGTATCACCGCGACTTTTACTGCCGGGGGTTCCGGTTCGATGATTTTCTCTTCGGCGGCTTCCTCTTCGTGATCCGTCACATCAGCGACTTCCGTCTCATGGATTTCAAGTTCGAAAACGTCGGTTTCGGAGAGTTCCGCTTCCAGGGCATCTTCTATGGATTCTTCCTCGTGTGAAGCCTCCATTGCCGATATCAGCGTTTCCATCGATTCCTCGTCGGCAAGATCCTCCGCGGGAGTTTCCACTGCCGGAGCTTCGGAAACTATCCTGATCCTGCGGGAAACAGCTGCAGGATGACCGTTTTCCTGTGCTTTAACCGCAGGCTTTTCGATTTCGGCAACCTTCGGTGCAGGAACTTCCGGTTCGCTGTCATCCATGTCCATCATGTGCCTGACAAGGTCGGGCATTTCCTCTTCAGGCGCCTTGACCGATATTTTCTTCCTCCGGACCGTACCGCTTTCGGGTGTATCGCTTTCATCCCGAACAACCCTCTTCACCGGTTTTGGTTCGACCGCAGGCTTCGCTTCATCGTCATCGTTACCGAATACATCGGGGTACATGGGATGGGGCTCGTCGTTTTTGATCGTGATTTTCTTTCTCTTTACCGGTTGGTCGAAATCATCGTCCGGGTTATGTCGGTTTCCTGAAAACGGGTCATCTGAAGCCGAAGATGAAGCTTTCGAACCGGGTTTCGCGGTTTTTTTCTTCGGCGGTGCCCCGAAATTGGAAGATATCTTGATGAGTTTGCCGACAGAACCGAACATCCCGTCGTTGCGGACAGCCGTCTTGACAATATTCATGACAAAACGTTCAGCCTGGGGATTGTCGGCTATATTGGTGAGAAGTTCGTTCAAGGCCGTGAGCATGCCGGGAACATGCTGCATATCGCTCTTGAACTGGTCCCGAAGTTTCATCGGAACCTCTCCTATCATATCCTTGAGCGAATCGGCGACTTTCTTGATCGAGCCGGGCTCTCCCGGGAGCATGCTTTCAAGCTTCTTGAAAACATCGGCCGGGGAAAATGCTTCAGGGTACTGCTCGCCGCCGGCAGGCTGCTGGCCGGGAGGAGGCGGTTGGGCGCCGGGGTAACCGGCAGGCTGAGGAGGCTTGTCGAATGCGGCGTAGCCGATCGAGGCCTTGTACTGCTCGAGGAGGTCCTGGCCGTAACCGATATTGACCTGGGGCTGGACCTGGCCGGGAGCATCGAGACGGAGCGATATGGCGCGAGGCACGCAGATGCTTCTCGAGGCATGCAGGATATGCGCGGAAACTTCGTCGGGCAGGCTCGAGCGGTAATTGATGCCCATGTACTGCTCGATGATCGATTCTATCACGGTATGCAGCCGGACGATAAGCTCTGCCTCGCGAAGTTCGACCATGTCGAAGATCACATAGACGGGCTCCTTTCCTTCACGCCTGACTTTCAGGTTGACTGTTGCAAAATCGTGGTCCTTGTTACGACTGTTCACCGAAACCGAACCAAGTTCGAACCGGTCGAGAAAATCCTTGGACGTTCCTCTTGCCCAGAGGTAAACGGCTTTATCGGAATAGATCAGGTAATCCTGAAATGCAATGTTTCCGACCCGCTCCTGATGTGACTCGTAAAAAACACCGTCAAAAAATGCAATCGGATTCTCTCCGGCATTCATGAGGCCTTTCTGGAAAAATTCAGCTACATCATTCTGTTCAGTCTGTCCCGAGATGTACAAAGATAAATTAGCCATTCCCCATACCTTTTCACTTAAAACTGCTTTTTGGCACGTAAAGGTGAAATCTATTAAAAATTTATAAGAAAGAGAAATTGCGCCGCCAACCGAAATCCCTTGTCATCTGCGGCCATGCAGCACACAGCAGGCACCGGGAAGGTGCGGAAAATACGTTTCGTGTAAAAGACAAGAAGGTTGTTTCTGAAGGTCGGGTTGATGATAAAAAAAAAGGCAGTGAAATATAAAATTTTCACTGCCTTTGAGTCTTTCGATCCTGCGAAGCTTATTTCGCGAATTTGGAAGTGACTTCTTTTGAAGGAACGGCATAGCCGGTTGCTTCAGGAGAGCCGCCACGAAGGCTGGAACCGCCGCCCATGCTGCCATAAGCATTGCGATTGATCCTCATGGTGCCTTTGCCTAAAGAATCAAACAGCATACCGACTGTTTCCCAGTGACCTTCAACCATCACCTCAAAAATGCGGCCGGCTGCAGCCAGGATATCGGTAAAAACGCCACCACCACTCATAATTCCTCCTTGGAATTTAATTATTGGAAAGTTATTGGAATAGTAACCTTACGTTAATTTACTGCTATAAATAAAAAAACACAAGAAAAAGATTTCCGGCAAACGGCTTCGCCTGTCGAACACCATGACAAGCTTGCTTATTTAGCCGGGGGTTTCGGGAACGAACCGGTAAAGCTTTTCACCGCTTCCGAAGCCGACTGGCCTGCATCGCCTACCGCAGTAGCCACGTTGCCCGCAGCATTCTCGACAGTCTCGACGGCATTCGCATAGATCTCGTTAGCTGTCCTGCCTGCGTCCTTGACGGTGATGGCGACGCGATCAATGGTTTCGCCGACCACACCTCCGGTGCTGCCGAAAATACGGCCGATACCAGTAGCATCGACAAGCGCGCCGACAGTTCCGGTAACGGTATCGAAAATATTGCCTGCAAGGTTAAGTCCGCCTACGACAGCGCTCTGTCCGGTCAGCAGAACCCCTTCAGCGAGGAATGTAAGGCGATCCGGCAACTCGAGTTGCTTGAAATCCTTCCGCAGATTCTGGTACGATTCCGACATGTTACTCTCCCTGGAATTGAGGCCCCGCAAAATGGAACCCCTGAGTTAATGTGAAGACAACAATAGTTTATAAAAAAAGTTATAAATAAAATTCGAGCAAAGCAAGCATTCTTCTCCGAAGGAAAAATGCCATTTACTGCATGACATTCTGCTCCCTCGCTTCGCGCGAATCCCTGTTTTCCTTCTGAAGCCTGCTCTGCTCCTCACGGTCGAGATCGAACGGAATGTGCAGCCATTTGTCCTTGAAGACGGCATCGCCCGGCTCGAGGCCGGTGAGACTGAGGGGAAGCGTGATGATTTTGCGCTGGTTGCCGATCTGAACGAACAACTCGTCACCGGTTACCCAGACATCGATATCGACCGGGTTGGCGAACATCAGTTTCAGCTTCACTTCATAGACGTCTCCCTGGCGCTCGAACTTGATCGGCGGTTCGTCGTACATCATCGCGGACGGATCGATATCGGGATAAATGTCGGCAGCGAACTGTTCGAGCGCTTTCAGGCCGACGATCTCCTGCTCGTACATCTTGAGCTTTCTGACAGGCAGGGGCGAGAAGCCTTCCTCGATCTCGCCGAGATATTTCTGCTGGATAGCTTTCCAGTTTTCCAGGTAGCCGCTGTTTTCTTTTGTGTCAAGCAGGCGGTTCACCAGCACCATGTCAACCTTGAATCCATAGAGGTTCAGATAGGTCAGGGCACGCATGGTCTCCTTGATGGACATCTTTTCGGCGTTCATGACCAGGCGGACCGTGGATTTCGCGTTGTTCGTCAGGATCTCGCGGATATCCTCGAGCTCGTCGAAAACCTGGTCGACGGAATCGATGGCATCTGCCGGAGGAATGAAACTCGCGATCTTGTCGGACATCTTCGACAGCGGTTTGCTGAGCGGCCTGACAATATATTTATTGACGTTTTTGACGGCTTTCATGCCCCAGGAGAGGGTATCGGGAAGCGAAAGGAGACGGAGTGTTTCGCCGGTCGGCGCGGTATCGAGCACCAGCGCATCATAGGCGCCGGAAGCTTTGTAACGCTTGATCCTCAAAAGGGAAAACAGCTCTTCCATGCCCGGAAGGATGGTCATTTCGTCGGCCACGACCCCCGAAACGCCCTGCGCCATGAAAATCCTCGTGTAATACTTCTGGACGGACTGCCAGTTCTGCTTGAGATCTACATAGGGGTTAACCTCGATGGCGTGGAGATTTTCCCTGATCCTGGTCGGTTCAGCGCCGAGAGGCAGGTTGAATGAGTCGGAAAGGCTGTGAGCCGGATCGGTCGAGAGAACGAGAGTGCGATAGCCCATCTGCGATAAACGGACAGCCGTTGCCGCCGACACGCTGGTTTTTCCAACCCCGCCTTTGCCTGTAAACGTCAAAATACGCATGAACCGGACATTGAAATGATTGTATGTAAAACAACAAAGTAAAATCGTAGAAGCTTAAGATATGACTCTCCCGGGACTCTGCAAAAGATGAGTCCAACATACTTTCATTCCATCCTGAAAAAACAGTCCTCTCCCTCAAGCGTTCAACTGAACCGGGAGATGGCAGCGATGCAACCGTGAAACGGATACAAAACAGCTTCACGGGAGAACAATACACGCTTTTATTGCGCTTCCGAAAAGGAGGCATTTATTATTATATTCCATCCTGAAACGAAAGTCCCTGCACGGCAGAAAAAGGTGTCCGGAACGGAATGCCCCCTTTCAGAAGCGGAATCGTTTGCAAAAGAGCGTCAGCCGGGTTTAATTGAGGGTAAAAAAACCGATGTCATCACGGTATTTCCCTGTTATTTCATCAGCCTGCCAATGTCCATAACCAATACGATTACCGACGTCCGGGCCTCCATCGTCGGAAGCAGAAAAATCAGCTGCGATGTCAGCATCATCACGCTCGACTGCCCTGAAATCGCCGTATGCGCCAGGCCCGGAAACTTTGTCAACGTCAAGGTCAGCGATACGACGCAGCCGCTCCTGAGAAGGCCGTTTTCCATCCATGACAGCGATGGGCGCCATCTCTACATCATGGTCAAATCCGTCGGGTGCGGAACAGCTATCTTCTGCAACGCCTCCGAAGGATCGGAAGTATCGGTGCTTGGGCCGCTCGGCAACTGTTTCGATACGCAGGCATCCGGATTCCGTAAAGCTATCCTTGTCTCCGGAGGCATCGGTACGGCACCCATGCTCTTCCTGGAAAAGAGCCTCGCTTCGAGGGGCATCGAGGTTGTCAACCTTGTCGGCGGCCGGACCAGGGAAGACCTGCTCGCCGAAAACCTTTCCGACTGCAGATTTGCGACCGACGACGGATCTGCAGGCTTCAGGGGCACGGTGGTAGACCTGCTCGCGTCAGAACTTCCCGGGCTGCTCGAGGACGGGCCCGTAAAAGTATTCGCCTGCGGCCCAACCCCAATGCTGAAAGCGCTCGCCCGGTTCTGCCGCGAAAACGGGGTCCCTGCCGAACTGTCGCTTGAATCGGTGATGGGTTGCGGCATCGGCATCTGCTACGGATGCAGCGTCGAGGTCCTGAACCCCGACGGCAGCACCGGTACGATCCTGCTCTGCAAGGACGGCCCGGTCATCGACGCAGACCTGCTTGCTCTATAGCATCGTTAGACCTATCTTGAAATCAATATCCACGAACCGATAAAATCACGGAAAAGGCACATGGCAAGAGGACTCAACAAAGTAATGCTCATCGGCCACCTCGGCAGCGACCCCGAGCGCAGGACGACAAACTCGGGACAGTCGGTGGTGAATTTCACCCTGGCCACCAATGAAAACTTCAAGGACAGCAGCGGCAACCTCCAGGAACGGACCGAGTGGCACAGGATTGTCGTCTGGGGCAAACTTGCCGACATCTGCAGCCAGTACCTGAAAAAGGGCCGCCAGGTCTATCTGGAGGGACGGCTTCAGACAAGGAGCTGGGACGATGCGAAAAGCGGAGAAAAGAAATATGCCACCGAAATCGTCTGCACCGACATGCAGATGCTCGGCGGACAGCGCGACCAGGGCGGCAACGAAGGCGGCTCTTCTGATTACGAACAGTCAAGACGTTATCCCCAGGGCACTTCCGGAAATAACTATACCCAGTCCGATACCGGAAGCGCGATGATCGAAAACGACAAGGATGACCTCCCGTTCTGAACGTACCGCTAACCGCAGGGCGTGTTCCGCATCGCCCTGCGACCCCTCGAACATGCTATGGACGCATTGAAAAAAAACATACAGGCAGGAAAGATCGATCCGGTTTATTTCCTTTCGGGCCCGGAAAGCTACCTCCGGGAAGAGTTTGCCGAATTTGTGAAGGCAGCCGTGTTTCCGTCCGAAAGCGACGCGGCGTTCAACACCCACATCCTGTACGGCCCTGAAATCACACCGGGGGAACTGGTCTCAAAGGCTTCGGAATACCCGATGTTCACCGAAAAGCAGCTCATCATCGTCCGCCAGTTCGAAAAGATCAAAAAACCCTCTTCGAAAGAGCTTCCCGAACACGAGGAAAAATTTGCCCGTTACATGCAGAACCCGGCCGACTTCACGGTCCTGGTCCTCGACGGCGGGCAGCAGGACAAAAAGGAACTCGATAAATTTCCGTTCAGCGGCCTGAAAAAATTCCGCCACGACTTTCCGGCCATAAAAACGCCGGAGCTGTTCGCATCAGAGAGGGCCGAAGCTGCAGGCTGGACCTTCGAACCCGACGCGCTCAAGGCTTTCGTGGCCTATATCGAGCCCTCGGCCAGGGAAATCTGCCACGAGCTTGAAAAAATGATTCTCTACGCTTCCGCACGGAACGGAAAGAAAAGCATAACCGCAAACGACGTCTACGACTGCGTGGGCGTATCGCGCACCTATAACGTCTTCGAACTTGAAAAAGCCCTCGCCGAGAGAAATCTCAGGCTCTGCACCGGCATTTCGCTGATGATCATGGACCAGGAAGGCCAGAAGGAAGGGCTCGGCAACATCGTCCGATACCTGACGACGTTTTTCATCCGACTCGTGAAAATTTCCCTGCCCGACGTCCGGCAGCTGCCCCAGCAGGAAATAGCGAAGGTTCTCGGAATGTACGGCAAACAGGAATATTTCGTGAAAAACTATCTCGGCTATACGAGGTCTTTTTCCCTGCAGGATGCGGAGATGGCGATAGCCGTCCTCCGGGAAACGGACGCGGCGCTCAAGGGGCTGAGACCGTATCCTGACGAAAAATACCTGCTTCTGCGCCTGATGCAGAATCTGCTTGGCTGAAACTCCCCTGCATCCACAAAAGTCTCTTCTCCTTTCCATCACGTTCTGTCATGCTGAACGCAATGGAATGAAGTGAAACATCCATCCCCTGACTTTGACTTTTGTAGATTCTTCGCTCCGCTCAGAATGACAGAAATAAGGCTGAATGACCGAAAATGACAGAAGGTAAAACAAGTGCAAAAACGATAAGGAAAAGAGCAGAGAGTTTGTTCTGAATCACAGGTGTCATCCTGAACGAAGCACACCGGAGAGAAGGATCCATCTTCTTTTAAAACAAATACATCCGGATTCTTCGCTTCGCAGGGAATGACATCGCGCTCTGTCATGCTGAACGCAATGAAATGAGGCATCCATTACCCGACTTTGACTTTTGTGGATTCTTCGCTCTGCTCAGAATGACAGAAATAAGGCTGAATGACCGAAAATGACAGAAGGTAAAACAAGTGCAAAAACGATAAGGAAAAGAGCAGAGAGTTTGTTCTGAAACACAGGTGTCATCCTGAACGAAGCATAGCGGAGTGAAGGATCCATCTTCTTTTAAAACAAATACATCCAGATTCTTCGCTTCGCACGGAATGACATCGCGTTCTGTCATGCTGAACACAATGGAATGAGGCATCCATTACCCGACTTCGCCCTTTATGGATTCTTCGCTCCGCTCAGAATGACAGAAATAAGGCTGAATGACAGGAGAAAGGCAGAATGGCATGTAAAAGACAGAATGTGAAGAAAAGACAGGATTTCTATCCCGATTCATCACAACTGACAAAGCAATCGGGTTTCATAGAAAATATAAAAGGTCAGCACTCCTTTATTGTCGTGAGAAGCCCGAGTGCAAGGCGGATGGAGCGCAGAAACCGGAATGTACACGGAGTACATGAGGATTTCGAGCACCGACTGACACAGCAATCGGGCTTCGCAACAAATAAAGAGCGCTGACCTACATCCAGCCTCTGCTCCGGTACCAGTCAATGGTCATGCCGATTCCCTCTGAAAGCGTGGTGCCCGCCGTGAACCCGAGTTCGGTTTCAGCCCTGTCCGGATCGCAGACCCAGTAATCCTGCACCAGCTCCCGGGCCTTGTCGCGGTTGATGAGCGTCGGTTTACCCGTGACGGACCCCACGGCACCGGCCAACGTCCCGAGCAGATGGACGAACGGTGCGGGCAGGGTTATCCGCATGAGGTTCCCGAAACCGATCGCCGGCCGTGCCGCCTCGATCACCTCTTCCCACGACCACGATTGGTGGGAGGTGAGGTAATAGGTACGTCCCGCAGCCTCCTGGGAACGGGCCGCGGCCATGATCCCCCTGACGAGGTCGTCGACGTAGATCATGCTGAATCGCTGCTTCGCGGCATTGCCCGCTGACAGGAGCATACCTTTGCCAAGCATTTGGAATACCTGCAGCACGTCGCGGTCACCCGGGCCATAAACGGCCGGCGGGCGCACGATGGTGAACGGTATGGGAGCGGATCTTTCCAGGACCAGTCGCTCCGCCTGCAGCTTACTCCTTCCGTAAGCGCTCACCGGTTTCGGCTCGTCGGACTCGCTTACGCCTCGGAGTCCTTCGGATGCCGGACCGGCAGCAGCAAGTGACGATACGAGAATCAACCTTTTCAGGGAAGGATTCGAAGCTTTCACCGCCGTCAGCAGGTTCTGCACCGGCTTGACATTGCCCGCTTCGTACCCGGCACTGTCCACAGCTTTGGTAACCCCTGCAAGATGCACGATCCGGTCAACCCCGCTGACTGCGGAGGCAAGGGCTTCAGGATCGTCATACGAGGCACGAACCACCTCGATGCCGCTTTCAGGAAACCCGGGAGCGCTTTCGGGGCGCAGCAGCACCTTCACCCGGTCTCCTTCCGCATCAAGAAGCCGCAGAAGCCGCGCTCCTATGAAACCTGTCGATCCGGTCACCAGAACTTTTTCGCTCATAGCTCATCAATCATTTGGAGTTCATGTCTGGGCACCTCTGTTTTTTGCCGCAGCCGGCACGATTGAGGGGCGGACAAAGCCCCGACTTTTCGGGACGAACGCAGTAAAAGGGCTTCGGAACAAATAAAGATGAGGTACCATTATGCCCCTATATTTCATTACGCTTTCAGGATACCGATAAAAAACCCGATCGCGTTTCAAGAAAAAATAAATATATTGCCGCACTTTGCGTTTTTTTAGGCAAGGCCTATCCTGCCCTGAAAATGAAACCCGGCCGCTGCAGGGAAAACTTACGACAACCTGCCGTAATAACAAGAAATTCCGGCTATTTCCAGAACCGCTGACGTTAAATGAGCATTACTGTGGAGAAAACGAAAGATCTTTTCAAAAAATGTTTTGATTTTACACTGGCCGACGAGGTAAAGGCCCAGGGGCTTTATCCGTACTTCCAGCCTATAGACGAAAACGAAGGTCCGGTTGTATGCCTCGGAGGACGAAAGCTCGTCATGGCAGGCTCCAACAACTACCTGGGGCTCACGGCAGACCCGAGGGTGAAGGCCGCATCGATCAATGCAATCAACAAATACGGAACGAGCTGCAGCGGTTCCCGCTACATGACCGGGACCGTCAACCTGCATATTGAGCTCGAAGAAAAGCTCGCAGATTTTTTTGAAAAAGAACGCTGCCTGCTCTTCAGCACTGGGTACCAGACCGGACAGGGCATTATCCCGACGCTTGTCCAGAGGGGCGAATACATCGTCTCCGACCGCGACAACCATGCGAGCCTCGTTGCAGCCTCCATCATGGCCATGGGTGCGGGAGCGAACCAGGTTCGCTACAACCACAACAACATGGAAGACCTGGAGCGTGTGCTTCAGAAAATCCCTGAAACTGCGGCACGCCTCATCGTTTCCGACGGAGTCTTTTCCGTTTCCGGAGAAATCGTGGACCTTCCCGAACTGGTCAGGCTTGCAAAAAAATACAATGCACGGATCGTCATCGACGATGCCCACGCTGTCGGCATCATCGGCAAGGGAGGCCGCGGAACCCCGTCCGAGTTCGGACTTGTCGACGAAGTCGACATGATCATGGGCACCTTTTCGAAAACATTCGGCTCGCTTGGAGGTTACGTCGTCGCAGAACGCAGCGTTATCAACTACATCAAGCACAACGCACCGTCGCTCATTTTCAGCGCGTCGCCCACTCCTGCCAGCGTTGCAGCCGTCCTCGCAACGCTCGACATCATCCGCAACGAGCCCCAGCTGCAGGACAGGGTCATTTCCAACACCGACTACGTCCGACAGGGACTGCTCAAAGCCGGGTTCAACCTGTTGCCATCGAGGACCGCGATCGTCACGGTACTGATTGCCGACCAGATCAAAACCCTCTTTTTCTGGAAAAAGCTGTTCGAAGCCGGAGTATATGTCAATGCGTTCATCCGCCCCGGCGTCATGCCAGGGCACGAAGCGCTCCGCACGAGCTTCATGGCGACACACGAAAAAGAACACCTCGACAAGGTCATCATGGAGTTCTGCACCATCGGCAGGGAGCTCGGAGTCATATCTTGAGTGCTGAGGACTGAGGACTCAGGACTGAGGGGGGGAATTGGAAAGTGGAAAGTGGAGAGTGGAGAGTGGAAAGTGGGTAATGGGAGCTGGGGACTGGGAAAGATAGCCCCGTAAGGGCGGGATATTGGTAGCCAGGGGTGCCTGCCCCTGGATTGAGAGGCTGCATGTTGGGACTGGGTACTTGGGAGTGGAAAGTGGAGAGTGGAAAGTGGGAGCCGGGGGTTAGGTGGGAGAGTTCAGTGCTGAGTGCTCAGGACTGAGGACTCAGCCATTAATACGGCAACAATAAGTCATATGAAAATCCATGTATCCGGGTTGTCATTCTGAGCAAGGCGAAGAATCCATAACTTATTGTTTAGTATAATAAATGGATTCTTCGCTTCACTCAGAATTTTCATTGGCGGACAGGAATGTCCGCCCTCCTTTCTCCCCAGTCCTGCGGCATACTGCAAAGGGACAAAAAGGACTGCAGCGACAACAGGGACAAAATCTCACATCCCAGTCCTCAGTCCTCAGCACTTCCCAAACCCCATTTCCCGCCACCCAAATTTCGCCTGCCCCGGAAGCAAAACCGGGGCAGCTTCATTTTTTTTATTCGGACTGATTGGACCGATTCAGCACTCAGTCCTCAGCACTCAGCACTTCCCAAACCCCACTCTCCACTTTCTACTCTCCACATCCCACATCCCACATCCCACATCCCACATCCCACATCCCACATCCCACATCCCACATCCCATTACCCAGACCCCAGTCCTCAGCACTTCCCAAACCCCACTCTCCCATATTTTCACGTTATTCGTTGCGCCTTTCTGTTTTTTTTTAATAGATTAGCATTTAGTACGGTTGATTGGATGAGTATGCCCCGAGTAAAGCTGTTACCGTTTGTCGTGGTGATGATCATGTGATGGATAAGGTGCTGGAGCTTTTTTTTGTTCTTTCGTATAACAGCAACCAACACAACACACAACCATGAAAGCAAAACAAGCGCATCTCTACCGCGCCGTCCGTTTACTGCTTTCGGCATTCTGCCTCGTCGCGTTGCTGGTACCTGTGCCTTCCTATGGCGCAGACACCGGTACAGTCAGGGGTAAGATTACCGACAAGAGTGACGGTGAAGGCATTTACGGCGCCTCGGTCGTTGTCTCCGGTACCACTATCGGCACGGCAACGGACATGAACGGCAACTTCACCCTGCAGAACGTTCCCGCAAAACAGCAAAAAATCTCGATCTCCCTCGTCGGCTATACGCCTGCCAGCCAGGTCGTGAATGTATCCACCGGCCAGACCTCGACGCTCAACCTCTCCCTCGGACAGACCACCATCATGGCTTCGGAAGTCGTGGTCGGCGCGGCCCTTTACAAGCAGGACAGGCTTCAGGTCCCTGTGACGGTCAACGTCGTTTCGAAAGAAAAAATCCATCAGCAGCCGAACGAATCGCTCGACAAGGCGATTGAAGACGTCCCTGGTGTCGTGGTTACCCGTGCTGGCGGCACCACGGCTTCTACCATGCAGATACGCGGTTCCAACGCCTATCAGGGCGGCGGTATCGGCACGAGGGTCCAGGCTTTCTATGACGGTTTCCCGATCAACAGCCCCGAAACAGGTGAAATTGTCACACAGAACATCAACATGAACGCTGCGGACAAGATCGAAGTGCTGAAAGGTGCAGCAGCAACGCTCTATGGTTCGGGCGCAATGGGCGGCGTGGTGAATGTTTACGGCCATCTGCCGGAAACATTTGAGGTGAAAGCCGGTGCAAGCGGCGGATTCTACGATGCACCTCCAATCAGCGACAACAGTGTTTACAGGAAGGGATACACTCCCTGGTTCTGGAACACCTACGTGGGCTTAGGCAACAAGAGCGGCAAACTGAGCTACAGTATACTCTATACCCACAGCGATGACGATGGCTACAAGCAGAACAGCCAGAACTACATGAACGACGTGAAATTGAAGGTGCGGTACGACATTGATGCGAAGCAGTACCTTCAGCTCACCAGTTATTACGATTATACAAGTGGCGGCTATACGCAAGCATATGGCTATCAATTCTCGCCGACCGGTGCGAGAATGTTCGATACGGCATTCGATATTTCTCTTGCGACTCTCAACAATTTCGACGACACGATTACCCGAAAGAATGCGCTTGTCGGCCTCAACTATGTCAACCTTCTGAGCGACAAACTGAGCCTCGACACAAGGGTGTTTTATACCTACAACGATTCGCGCATCGAGTATAATCATGGTGCCGGGAGCTATGTAGGCAGCCCTTATTTCCCTGGTGGCACTTTTTTCCCAGGATCTGCTGATCAAGGCAACAAGTTTCCTGGTTCTTTCAATGATACGAACGCAAACCGCTTCGGCGCAGGTATCAAACTGGACTGGAAGATTAATGACCACAACCGCATCCTTTTCGGAATTGACGGTGACATCACCGATTTCGAATCGACTCAGGCTGCACCGACACCAGTGAAAATTAATGTATTTGGAACGGTACAGGAAAAAAATGCCGCTATCTTTTTGCAGGATGAACTGAAACTCACGGACAAATTGACCTCACTGCTGTCGGTCCGCTATGACTGGAGCGGCATTGATGCCGATCAGGTATCGTATAATAAATTAGCATTTGATCCATTTATACCCCCATTTGGTGGTATAACATCAACACCTACAGTTGCAGATATCACGAACCCGTCTGTTGATGCTATCAGCCCGCGCGTGGCGCTGAACTACAAGGCGACGGACGATATGAGCTTCCGCGCCTCGTGGGGCATGAGTTTCCGCGCTCCGACCATCTTTGAACGGTTCGTCACCGATGCAGGCTTCGCGAATGGAAACCCGAACCCGAACATCGACAAGGAGACCATGCAATCATGGGAAGTCGGCATGTTCAAACAGTTCAGTGACAAGGTGTCATTTGACATCGCAGGGTTCCTCAATTACTATGACAATCTTATTCAGGCAAGATGGGTTGGTTATGTAGGCTATTTAGGAGGACTTGCCGGCTCACCGAAAATCTATTACGAATATGACAATATCGCCCGCGCACGCATCTGGGGTATCGAGACAAACCTGAATATCAGGCCGTCCAACGAATGGACCATCAATCTCGCTTATACTTACATGAATGCAAGGGACCTCTCGTATGTCCCAAGTGCTGACCCCATAGCTGCAATTTTGAATGATAAGAACCCCGATCCTTCCTGGTTGCAGTACCGTCCCGAGCATACCGCTTCCACCAACGTGACATGGAAACCGACAAGCAAGTTCTCAATGAATGTGAACGGCAGGTATGTGAGCAAGTACAAAAATATTTCTCAGTATACCGATAAAACGGGGTACAATTATCCGGGCGATTTCGTAGTGTTCGATGCTGGGTTCAAGGTTCATCCTATTAAAGAGATGACGCTCAGCCTGCTTTGCAGGAATCTCGGCAACGTCATGTACGATGAAGCTGAATGGTTCCGCTCTCCGGGACGCAGCTACATCCTTGGCGTGGAC
>JAAXXI010000022.1 GCA_013334565.1 Chlorobiaceae bacterium | reverse complement strand
CGAGTGTGCTGTCCATTCCCGTGATTTCATCGGAAACCGATTTCATCTTCACGATCAGCTCATCGGCTGAACCGGTTCTGCTTTTCTTGATGTCGGCGATCTCTTTTGAAACCGAATTGCGGAGGGCCTTCAGATCATCCGATTTCTGGACAAGCTCCCTGCGTTGCCTGTCGAGTTCGAGGAGCCTTGATACTTTCGGTGTTTCGGAAGAGAGCAGGCGCTTCTGCAGCATTTCCTGGACCTCTTCCGGGTTCTGGCGTATATAGTTGATATCGAGCATGGTTTGCGGAGAAGTGGATTATGCTGACAGCAGCGATTTGACGAATTCCTGCACCTTGTTGCCGTCGGTTTTGCCCTTGAGCGCCTTCATTGCCTCGCCCATGACCCGGCCCATCTCTTTCATCGATGATGCGCCGGTTTTTGCTACAATTTCGGCAATGACCGCCCTGACCTCATCGTCGGACATTGGTGCCGGAAGGTACTCTTCGATCAGCGAGAGCTCCTTGCGTTCGATTTCGGCAAGGTCCGGACGGTTCCCGGCGGTAAACTGCTCGATGGCGTCACGCCTTTTTTTTGCAAGGCTCGAGAGGACTTCGATCTCCTGTTCCGGGTTCAGGACGGCCTTTCCGCCAACCCTGATCGACACCTCTTTCTCGAGGAGCGCTGCGCGGATGGAGCGGATTGCGTTCAGGCGCTCCTTGTCGCCGCTTTTCATGGTATCTTTCAGGTCCTGGTCTATTTTCTCTTTCAGGCTCATAATGTATTGCTCAAAGGGTTGTCAAAAGAAAAAGTACCGGAAAATACGGGAAAAAAAGCTCCTTTCCCACAGCCTCTTCCGCATTGTTCATTCATTGATGTCGCCGCCCGCCGGCCTGAAAACCAGTTCTTCCGTGACGGTCCGGGCTGGCAGCAGATAGGTGTTCACGACCGGACCCGAAATATCTTCAGGCAGCATCATGATACGCCGCATATCGTCGGGTACATCTCCCCACATCGGCGTATGGACGGCCCCGGGCATGACGTTGGTGACCCTGACATTGCACTCTCGTGCATGGAGACGGATGACTTCGACCAGCCCTTTCTGGGCGAACTTCGACATGCAGTAGAGCGCGGAGCTTCTGAATGGTTTTTCCGCGGCGACCGAGGTGATGAAAAAGAGATGTCCGGAGCGCTGTCTTCGCATGATTTCGAACACGCTCTGGGTGAGGAAGAAGGTGCCTTTCACGTTGGTCGACATGGTGTAATGCATGTCTTCCATGGTGAACTCTCCGAGGTCTTTGAACCGTCCCACGCCTGCATTGTTCACCAGGCAGTCGATTCGCCCGAACCGTTCGACGGTTCCTGCGACGATGCGGTCCATTTGCGTGGTCATAGCGATGTCCGCTTCGTGAATGACGGTTTCCGTCCCCAGGTTCGTGCATTCGGATGCGAGTGATTCCAGATCGCTCAATGTTCTCGAAACGAGGACAAGGAGCGGTTCGAATTCCGGAATATTCCGTGACGCTTTTGCGAAATCGAGCGCAATAGCCCTCCCGATCCCTTTTCCTGCCCCGGTGATCATGACGATATGTTTCATATGCTTTTTGCGCGAAAAAAATGGTTAAAAAAGAAATTAATGCATGCCGTCAAGATTTTTCTGTGATAATTGTTTCACAATTGTTATTTTAATGCTTGATGTGAAATAATAGAGAAAAACATATATTTAAATGTAAGTCGCCCCCTGGCGACTTTACAAAAGGGATCGTACGCACTGTACGTTCTTTTTTATTAATTGTTTAATCCCTGCTGTTAACATGGCAAGAAGTAAAGTAAAATGGTTTGACGGCAAAAAAGGCTACGGCTTTATTTTGAACCCGGATGGTGGAGAGGACATTTTTGTTCACTTTTCAGCCATTGTGTCCGAGCAGAGCTTCAAGGTTCTTAACCAGGATGCCGAGGTGGATTTCGAGCTGGACAAGACCCAGAAAGGCCTTCAGGCCAAGAACGTCCGCGAGATTCCTGTGTTGAGCGTGACAGCTGCAGAGCCTGTCAGCGCTGAATCGTTAGGCTGAATAGCCGGACTCCTGAAAAAGGCCCCGCCCCCAAGGTAGACAAGTAAAAAAAGAAACTATCACATACAAGTAATGATGTTGCAGCGGGCACTGCTCGTGTTACCGGTCTGCGCGCTTCTGCTCGTCTGTGCAGGCATCGCCTTTCTTTTTTACGGAGTTGTGGGGGACATGTCAGTATTCCTGGGTGGGCATCGCGATTCCTTTGCCCCAAAATCGTAATGCTCTGATTGGTCCCGATCGATCAGGGAGAGAAATCCTCATATTCCAATTTTTTGGGGATTATTTCCGCTTTGCGGTTTTGCGGCTTACGACCATAAAATGCGAGCGGTGCCCCTTGTCAGAGAAGGGAGTTTTCCCTGAAGCTGAACCAGCTTGTCCTTCCGATGATGATATGGTCGAGCAGTTCGATCTGGATGATCGCTCCAGCCTGTTTCAGGAGGGCGGTGACCTGCCTGTCGGCGTTGCTCGGCTCGACGTCACCGGAAGGGTGGTTGTGCACGAGGATGATTGTGTGCGAACTTTCCCTGATCGCGGCTTTGAAAACCTCCCTGGGGTGGATGAGGGAAGCGTTCAGCGTGCCGATCGAGACCAGTTCGTTCTTGACGATCTGGTTTTTGGTATTGAGGTGAAGGACGAAGAGGTGCTCTTTGGTCTCGTCCGGAATTTTATCTTCCATATATTCGAACACATCCCGGGCGGCATGGATTTTCCGGTTGTGGTTTCTCGAGTGGTTTATTCTCCTTCCCAGTTCAAATGCGGAAACGATCTGCATGGCTTTCGCCTTTCCTATCCCTCTGACCTGCTGCAGCTCGCCGATCGTGAGGTCCGGCAGTTTTTCAAGGCCGAACCGTGCTATGATTTCGTTGCAGGTATCGACAATGTTGCAGTTTTTTGTCCCTGTTCGGAGAATGAGCGCGAGCAGTTCCGCCGTGCTGAGCGAAATCGGTCCGGAATGGAGAAACCGTTCTCTCGGCCTGTTGTCCGGATCGAGGTCATGGAGGCGCATGGTTCACGAATCGGTTATTCTTTCAAATTTACGGGCGATGTAATAATATAGTAAAATAAAGGGGGCGGGAAAGGATATTCCGGCTTCCGGGCAGGAAAAAAAAGCGGCACAGGGAACGTGCCGCCTTTCAGGATCGATGATTCGTGATTCAGCTGGCGGGAACCGCAGCCTTGCTCAGGAAGAGATGGTAATTGATGCTGTCCTGGAGCGCCTGGAGGCTCGCTTCGATGATGTTTGTCGAAACGCCGACCGTTCCCCAGGTCGTACGGCCGTTGCCCGTTTCGATCAGTACCCTCACTTTCGCGCTGGTCCCCCGTTTCTCCTCAAGTACGCGCACCTTGTAATCGACAAGACGGATTGCCCTGATCTCCGGATAAAAACGGCTCAACGCCTTGCGCAGTGCCTTGTCAAGCGCATTGACCGGGCCGTCACCGTCTGCAGCCGTCAGTTCGATTTCGTCGGCGACCCGTACCTTGAGGATTGCCTGGTCGACATTTTTCGAGTCTTTACCTGATTCGATATGCACCTTGGTTTCAAGCACTTCAAAGAATGGGCTGAAATTACCGAGTTCCTGCTGCAGGATCAGTTCGAATGATGCTTCAGCCCCGTCGAACTGGTATCCACTGTGCTCGAGCTCCTTGATGTTGTGCACGATCTTTTTGAATACCTCGCTCTTTTCCGGGATCGTGATGCCGATCTCCTGGGCTTTGTAACGGATGTTGCTCTGTCCGGAGAGCTCGGACACGAGGACCCGCTGGCGGTTGCCGACAAGTGAGGGGTCGATGTGTTCGTAAAGTGAGCTTTCCTTCATCACCGCGCTGACATGGATACCTCCCTTGTGTGCGAATGCCGATTTGCCGACAAACGGCGCTTTCGAGTTCGGCGGAAGGTTCAGGATCTCGTACACGTAATTTGACAGCGGCGTCAGGTTGCTCAGGTGTTCGAGAAAAGCGAAGCGTCCCTGAAGCTTGAGCATGATGTTCGGAATGATGCTGATGAGGTTGGCATTGCCGCACCGTTCGCCTATCCCGTTGATGGTCCCCTGGATATGGGTTGCTCCGGCTGCCACGGCCGCGATCGAGTTGGCGACGGCAAGGTCGCTGTCGTTGTGGCAGTGGATGCCGACCGGTACACTGACAGCAGACAGGACCTCTTTGACGATTTCCGTGACTTCATGGGGCAGGGTGCCGCCGTTCGTGTCGCACAGCACGATCCTCGACGCTCCGCCTTCGACGGCGGAACGGAGCATTTTCAGGGCGAAAACCCGGTCGCTTTTGTATCCGTCGAAAAAGTGTTCAGCGTCGAAAATGACTTCACGGCCTTCTTTTTTCAGGAAATCGACCGATTTGAAGATCAGTTCGGCATTTTCTTCATCGGAAATACCGAGCCCTTTCTTTGAATGCGCGTTCCATGTTTTGCCGAAAATGGTGATGACCGGGGTTTCGGAGCGTACCAGACCGACAAGGTTCGGATCGGTGTCCACAGCCGATGCCAGTCGCGCGGTCGAGCCGAAAGAGCAGAGCTTGGCATGCCTTAAGTTGAGGTTCCGTGCCTTGCTGAAAAACTCCTCGTCCTTGGGGTTGCTGCTCGGCCATCCTCCTTCGATGAAATCCATTCCGAACTCGTCGAGTTTTTCGGCGATCAGCAGCTTGTCCTGCACCGACAGGGTGATGTGCTCACCCTGGGTGCCGTCGCGAAGGGTCGTATCGTAAAGTTCTATGAGCGTAGCGCCTTTGGTCATAAATCAGCCCTGGGCCATTAAGTTTTCCTGCCTTGCGTAGGCAAAGATGCCTCCCGCCCTGACGATGCTGAAGACATCACCGAGCGGATTGAGAGTATAAACGGTGTTCGTGCTGAGGTTCTCGACGGTGTTCGCTTCGATGTCGATTTTCAGCTCGTCGCCGGTTCTGACGATCTTGTTGAGGTGTTCTGCGGTTTCATAGGGAATGACGAACCCGCCGTCAACACAGTTGCGGTAGAAGATCCTCGCGTAGGATTCCGCGATGATGGCTTTCGCGCCGGCGACCTTGAGCGAAAACGGCGCATGCTCCCTTGACGATCCGCAACCGAAGTTCGGTCCGGCGACGATGATGGAGTATTCCGATTCGAACTCACCATCCTTCACGAACGGGATGTTGCCTTGCGGAAGGCCGCCTTCAGGAAGCGGAACACCCGAAAGGGCATACTTGCCGTACATTTTCACCTCTTCCGGCTTGGAAAGGCTGTACACCAGGTGCTCGGCCGGAATGATCTGGTCGGTATCGATATTCTTGCCTAACACGTAGGCTTTACCCTGAATGATGTTTTCCATTGCTGTGGTTTTCTTACAAGTTCATTCGTTGCGTTGAGTTATCATTTCATCGTTCAGAGGTAGTCCCTCGGATCGGTGAGTTTTCCGGTCAGTGCCGAAGCGGCCGCCGTAAGCGGCGAAGCGAGGTAGACGCCCGCATGCTTGCTGCCCATGCGACCGGGGAAGTTGCGGTTCGTGGTGGAAACGACGACATCGTTGTCCACCGAACGACCGACGGTATCGGCCGGGCCGCCGAGGCATGCCGCGCAGGATGGCAGGGCGATGCTGCAGCCTGCGTTCTCGAATATCTGCTTCAGTGTTTCCCCCTCGTACTGCTCGCAATCGAGGTCGTACATGACCTTGACGGTTGCGGGAACGATGTTGGTCGGAACGGCTACCTGCTTTCCCTTGAGGATTTTCGCAGCCATCCTGAAATCTTCGAGCTTTCCGCCGGTGCAGGAACCGATATAGGATTTCGTGATTTTCGTGCCCTGAACGCTCCTTACCGTGGCCCTGTTGTCGGGGCTGTGCGGCTGCGCGACGACCGGTTCGAGTTCGCGAACATTGTAGCGGTACTTGCTGTGGTATCGCGCGCCTGGATCACTCTGGAAAATCTCGTACGGTTTCGAGGTTTTCGAGCGGACATAGGCTTCGGTGACCTTGTCGGCAGCGATGATGCCGTTCATGCCGCCACCTTCGATAGCCATGTTGGTCAGGGTCATCCTTTCTTCCATGGGCAGTGAAAAGACCGCTTCGCCGTCGAACTCCATTGCGCGGTAGGTTGCGCCGTCGGTCCCGATGTCGCCGAGGATCTGAAGGATCAGGTCCTTTGCAGTCAGGTATTCGGGCATTTCGCCGTCGAAGGTGAAGAGCATCGATTCCGGCACTTTTTCCCAAAGCTTTCCGGTGCCGAGGATAAAGGCGGCGTCGGTATTGCCGATCCCGGTGCCGAACATGCCGAACGCGCCGGAAGTGCAGGTGTGCGAGTCGGTGCCGAAAAGCACGGTGCCGGGCAGGTTGAACCCTTCCTCGGCAAGGGCGACATGGCAGACCCCCTTGTACCTGCTGGACCCGACATCATAGTAGTTCGGCAGGGCCTGTTCGACGGCAAACTGCCTGAGCAGGTCGATATTGCGGTGGGCATGCTCGTTGGCCGTGAAAATATAGTGGTCGGGAAGGACTACGACCTTTTCGGGGTCCCAAACTTTGGCATCCGGCCCGAACTCTTCCTTGAAGATGTCGAAGGTCGGCGGTCCGCATACGTCATGCGTCAGCAGGATATCGACGTTGAGCCAGACGTTTTCACCGGCATCCACGAATTTCCGGTTTGCCGCCCTGGCAAGGATTTTCTGGGTTATTGTCTGTTCCATGGTTCTTTACACACCGTTGTCTGTTGTTTCTGAAAGAGTGTTCTGGTTGTGAAGCCTTCGCAGTCCAAGTGCCTGCAGGTACGCTTTTGCGCTGGCTTCGATGATATCGGTCGATACTCCTCTGCCGTTGAAGGAGATGTTGCCGTCCCTTATCCGAACCAGGGCTTCGCCGAGTGCCTGGCGTCCTGCCGTGGTTGACCGGACGGTATAGGTGCTCACCATCGATTCGATTCCGAGCGCCCTTTCGATCGCCCTGAAACAGGCGTCGACAGGACCATCGCCGGTTGCCGATTCCTCGTACAGCTGGTTTTCCTCCCTGATCCTCACCGTCGCGGTAGGGATCGAGGCGGTGCCGCTGTTGATATGCATGTAGTCGAGTTCATAGGTGCCGCCGGGCCTTCCGAGCTCATCGCCCATAAGCACTCTCAGGTCATCGTCATACACTTCCTTTTTTTTGTCGGCTATATCCACAAAACGGCGGTAGACCGTTTCGAGTTCCTGGTCGCCGAGCTTGTAGCCGAGAGCGAGCAGGCGGGCCTGAAGTCCGTGTTTGCCGGAATGGCGGCCAAGCACGATGCTTGTTTCCGGAACGCCGACCGATTGGGGCGTCATGACCTCGTAAGTTTCGCGGCTTTTCAGCATGCCGTCCTGGTGGATACCCGACTCGTGCGCGAACGCGTTGTCGCCCACGACCGCCTTGTTCGGCTGGATGACGATGCCGGTGAAGGCGGAAACCATGCGGCTGGTATTGTAAATCTCTTCGGTCACGATGCCGGTCTGGAAATGGTGCAGGTCGGCACGCACTTTCAGCGCCATGACGATCTCCTCCAGCGAGGCGTTGCCTGCCCGTTCCCCGATGCCGTTAACCGTACATTCAATCTGGCGCGCGCCGTTTTCGACGGCGCTGAGCGAATTTGCCACGGCGAGGCCGAGATCGTTATGGCAGTGGACGCTGACGACGGCATCGCCGATGTTCGGCACGTCCGTGATGAGCCTTGCGATTTTTCCGCCGAATTCCGACGGCCAGGTGTAACCGGTCGTATCGGGAATGTTCACGGTTTTTGCCCCCGCTTCGATCACCGCAGCGATGATTTCAGCCAGATAACCCGGTTCGGTCCTTCCCGCGTCTTCGGCGGAAAATTCCACGTCCTGGGTGAAGGTTCTTGCGAACTTCACGGCATCGACCGCCATGCGGAGCACGTTTTGCCGCTTTTCCCGGAGGTTCGTGCCGTAGCGGTCGCTTCCGAACTTGCCGAGGATGTGGATATCCGAGGTGCTGATGAAGGTATGGATGCGCGGCCTGCCGGCAAGGCTCAGAGCTTTCCATGCAGCGGAAATATCGTTTTCCACAGCGCGGGCGAGAGCTGCTATGACGCTTTTCGAGCCGTCGCAGATACGCTGGACGGCTTCGAGCTGCAAAGGGGAAGAAGCCGGAAATCCGGCTTCTATGATATCCACGCCGAGCTTTTCGAGCTGGCGGGCAATCTCGACCTTTTCCTGAACATTCAGGGATGCTCCCGGGGATTGTTCCCCGTCGCGAAGCGTCGTATCGAATACCAGGATTTTTTCTCTCACGTTACCTTCCTTGTCCCAGTTTTGCCAGGCTCACAGCTGCCTGACGATTGCGTTTGTCATATCGGTTGTCGAAACGGTCTTTTCCCCCGGTTTGGCGATATCCGCGGTCCTGATCCCTGAAGCCAGCGCGTTTTCGATGGCATCGTAAATCTCTGTGGCGATATCCGTGCTGCGGAAGCTGTGCTCGAACATCATGGCAACCGACGCGATCGTGGCGATCGGGTTGGCTATGTTCCTGCCTGCGATGTCCGGCGCGCTGCCGTGGATCGGTTCGTACAGGGCATGTTTGCTGCCGATGCTTGCCGACGGGAGCATTCCGAGGCTGCCGGTGATCATGCCTGCGATG
This sequence comes from Chlorobiaceae bacterium, assembly GCA_013334565.1. GTDB lineage: Bacteria > Bacteroidota > Chlorobiia > Chlorobiales > Chlorobiaceae > Chlorobium. The sequence goes on along the minus strand of JAAXXI010000022.1, from coordinate 24,021 downwards.
TCGCTCAGGATGTCGCCGAACAGGTTGCCGGTGACGATGACGTCGAACTGCTTCGGGTTGCGCACGATCTGCATCGCGGCGTTGTCGACGTACATGTCGCTCAGCTCCACATCCTGGTAATCCTTGTGGATTTCGTGCACGACGTTCCTCCAGAACTGGGAGACTTCGAGCACGTTGGCCTTGTCGATGGACATGACCCTTCCGGCGCGCTTGCGTGCCGCTTCGAATGCGAGCCTTGCGATGCGTTCCACTTCATGGCGTTCGTATACCATGGTGTTCCATCCGCGGTTTTCGTCGAACCCGCGCGGCTGGCCGAAATAGATACCGCCGGTAAGCTCCCTGAACACGAGGAAATCAGTGCCCCTGACCACCTCGTCCTTGAGCGACGAGGCATCGACCAGCGCGTCGTAGACCTTTGCCGGCCTGAGGTTCGCGAAAAGTCCGAGTTCCTTGCGGATCCTCAGGAGCGCGGCTTCCGGTTTCTTGTCGTGAGGAAGGTTTTCCCATTTGGGTCCGCCTACCGCGCCGAGCAGGACCGCGTCGCAGTTCCTGCAGGCTTCGAGCGTGGCATCGGTGAGCATTTCACCGTGCAGGTCGTAGGAAGCGCCCCCGAAAGGGTGCTCCTCGACCGAAAATTCAAGTCCGTGCTTGCGGCCAACCTTTTCGAGTACCTCGAGGGCCCCTGCAACGACTTCCGGGCCGATACCGTCGCCCGGTATTGAAACGATTTTGTACATGCTTCTCCCGTTGCGTCTTATTTCCTGACAAGCCAGCTCATCATCTCACGAAGCTTGGCGCCGACTTTTTCGATCGGATGCTGGCTGTTGTCCTTGCGCAGCAGCGAAAGGTTCTTGTAGCCACCGTTGCACTCGTCGATGAACTCTTTGGCGAAACGTCCGTCCTGCACTTCGGTGAGGATTTTCTTCATTTCCGCCTTGACGGCCGGGGTGATAAGGCGAGGACCGCGGGTCATGCCGCCATATTCGGCAGTGTCGCTCACGGAGTAGTTCATCCTCGAGAGACCGCCTTCGTAATAAAGGTCCACGATGAGCTTGAGCTCGTGCATGCACTCGAAATAGGCGAGTTCTTCCGGGTAACCTGCTTCGACCAGGGTTTCGAACCCGGCCTTGATCAGTTCGGCCGATCCGCCGCAAAGCACGGCCTGTTCGCCGAAGAGGTCGGTTTCGGTTTCGTCCTTGATGGTCGTTTCGATGACGCCGGCTTTTGTGCCGCCGAGACCCTTTGCCCATGCGAGCGCCTGCTGTTTGGCGTCGCCGGTGTAGTCCTGGTGGACGGCGATGAGGCACGGCACGCCGTTGCCTTCGGTGAAGGTGCGGCGGACGAGGTGCCCTGGGCTCTTCGGGGCGATCATGATGACGTTGACCGTCGGTTCCGGCACGATCTGCTTGTAGTGGATATTGAAGCCGTGGGCGAAAGCGAGTGTATTGCCCGGGACCAGGTTCGGCAGGATCTCGTTATCGTAGATCGCTTTCTGGTACTGGTCAGGCAGGAGCACCATGACGATGTCGGCCCATTTCACCGCGTCCGCAACCGTGTTGACCTGGAGGCCGGCTTCCCTTGCCTTTGCACACGAAGAGCTGTCGGGGCGGAGGCCCACACAGACGTTCAGGCCGCTGTCCTTGAGGTTCAGGGCATGAGCATGGCCCTGGCTGCCGTATCCGAGCACCGCTATATTTTTTCCCTGGAGATACCCGAGATCGGCATCCTGCTCATAATAAACGTTCATCTTCTAATAGTTTAGATTGATTGATTATAAATAGATCACTCCCCCCGGTGTATCGCGACAACGCCGGAACGGGCAAGCTCCTTTATACCGTAGGGCTTGAAGATATCAATGGACGTATTGATCTTGTCCGGTGAACCGATGACCTCAATAGTAATGGATTTTTGCTTGATATCCACGACTTTTCCTTTAAAAACGTTGATCAGCTCGAAAATCTCATGCTGGGTTGTTTTGCTGAGTTTCAGCGTCATCAGGAGCAGCTCCCGTTCAACGTGGGGCTGCCTGGTCAGGTCGGTGACCTTGATGGTGTCGATGAGCCTGTTGAGCTGCTTGAGCACCTGGTTGATGATCTGGTCGTCTCCCCTGGTGACGATGGTCATGCGCGAAATTTCCGGGTCCTCGGTCTCACCGATGGAAATGCTTTCCAGATTGAACCCGCGGGCGCTGAACATGGCTGCGACGCGGTTAAGGGAGCCGAACCTGTTTTCGACGAGAACAGAAATGATGTGCTTCATAGTCCGATTCAAACCATTGTTTTAGGATTCAACCTTGCAAGGAGCATATCCGAGATCGCTCCGCCTGCAGGCACCATTGGAAAAACCATCTCTTTTCTTGCAACCCTGCAGTCGACGACAACCGGTCCTTCGTTCCAGGCAAGGGCGGTTCTGATCGCTTCCTTCGCATTTTCCGGATTGTCGGCCATGAGTGCCTTGCATCCGAACGCTTCGGCAAGCTTTACGAAATCCGGGTTGCTTTCGGCCAGGTCGGTAAAGGAGTACTTTTCCTTGTGGAAGAGCTCCTGCCACTGGCGGACCATGCCGAGGTAACTGTTGTTGATCAGGAAAATCTTGATCGGCACTTTGCAGTAGACGGCCGTGACAAGCTCCTGGATGTTCATCATGAACCCGCCATCCCCGCAGAAAAGCACGACAGGGCGGTCCTTGATGCCGAACGCAGCTCCAATCGCCGCCGGCAGGCCGTAGCCCATGGTTCCGAGACCGCCGCTCGAAATGATCGAACGAGGGTTCATGAAGGTATAGTACTGTGTCGTCCACATCTGGTGCTGGCCGACATCGGTAACGACAACCGCGTTGCCCGCAGTCTGTTTCGAGACCTCCTCAATGACGAACTCGGTTTTCAGCGAGTCCGGTTCGACGCTGTAGGAGAGCGGGCATTTTTTCCGCCATTTCTCTATATCGGCGAGCCATAATTCGTGGCTTTCCGTTTTTTCCGGCATTTCCTCGAGAAGTGAAGCGAGGAAATCCTTCGAGTCGCCGACGATCGGCAGGTCAACTTTGATATTCTTGTCGACGTTGGTCGGGTCGATATCGTTGTGGATCTTGTATGCCTGGGTGGCGAAGGCATCGACTTTTCCCGTAACCCTGTCATCGAAACGGGCTCCGACGGCGATCAGCAGGTCGCAGTTGTTCACCGCCTGGTTCGCCCAGTAGGTGCCGTGCATGCCGAGCATGCCCATGCTCAGCGGATGGCTGCCGGGGAAAGCGCCGAGCCCCTGCAGGGTCATCGTGACCGGGATATTGTATTTAGTCGCTAATGTCCGGAGCTCTTCGGACGCTTCAGCCGTGATGACGCCGCCGCCGACATAGAGCAGCGGGCGTTTTGCCTTCGCGATTTTATGGGCGGCCTTCTCGATCTGGTTCTTGTGGCACTTGAAGGTGGGTTTGAACCCCCGGATCTCGACGGTTTCAGGCCACTCGAACGCGCAGGTGGCGGCAAGGACGTCTTTCGGCATGTCGACGACGACCGGTCCCGGCCTGCCCGTGGTGGCAAGGTAGAAAGCCTTGCGGATGGTGATGGCGAGTTCCTTCACATCCTTGACCAGGAAGTTGTGCTTGGTGATCGGCCTGGTGATGCCGACGATATCGGCTTCCTGGAACGCGTCGTTGCCGATCAGCGAGCTTGGCACCTGGCCGGTGAAAACGACCAGCGGGGTCGAGTCCATGTAGGCGTTTGCGATGCCCGTGACGGTGTTTGTCGCGCCGGGACCCGAGGTGACGAGAACGACGCCGGGTTTGCCGGTTGAGCGTGCGTAGCCTTCCGCCATGTGGGTCGCGCCCTGTTCGTGGCGGACAAGGATATGCCTGATGTCTTCGACGTCGTGGAGCGTTTCGTAGACTTTCAGCAGGGCGCCGCCGGGGTACCCGAAGATATATTCGACGTTTTCACGCCGCAGGCATTCGAAGAATATTTCAGATCCATTCAGTATCTGGCCTGTTGTATGCATTGCTTCCATTGTTGTTGAAGTTTCAGATTTCACATGAGACAGGGTTTTTGAGCACGGCCCCGGTGTTTGCCGACGTGACCAGCTTCGAATACCTTGCCAGGTAACCCTTCCTGATTTTCGGTTCGAACTCCTTCAGCGAAGCGAGCCTTTCAGTGATCTCGCTGTCCGAAAGTTCCACCGAGATGCTCCTCTGTGGAATGTCGATGGTTATGCTGTCCCCTGAACGCAGCGCCGCGATGGGCCCTTTATCAGCTGCCTCGGGAGAAACATGTCCGATGCATGCCCCCCTCGAACCGCCCGAAAAACGTCCGTCGGTGATGAGCGCAACCGACGACCCGAGTCCTCGTCCCATGATCGCGCTGGTAGGGGAGAGCATCTCCGGCATTCCCGGCCCGCCTTTCGGGCCTTCGTAGCGGATCACCACGACGTCACCGGTTTTCACGTCGCCCTCCATGATGCCTTTGATCGCATCGTCCTGGCTGTCATAGACTCTGGCCGGTCCGGTATGCTTCATCATCTCAGGCGCGACCGCACCGGTTTTCACCACGGCCCCCAGGGGAGCGAGGTTTCCGTAAAGCACGGCAAGGCCTCCTGTTGCAGAATACGGATTGTCGATGCTCCTGATGACCGTGCGGTCTTTGACTTCAGCCCCGGCGATGTTTTCGCCCAGCGTCCTGCCGGTCACGGTCATTGCTGAAAGATCGAGCAGGCCGTCGATTTTGCTGAGCTCTTTCAGGATGGCCGAAATTCCCCCTGCGCGGTCGACATCCTCGATATGCACGTCCATCGTGGCCGGACTGACCTTGCAGATGTAGGGGGTTTTTGCCGAAAGAGCGTTGAGCTGCGACAGGTCGAAATCCAGTTCCGCTTCGGTGGCGATGGCAAGCGAGTGCAGGATGGTGTTGGTGCTGCCTCCCATCGCGAAATCCAGCGAAAAGGCATTCAGGAGCGCTTTCCTGGTGAGGATGTCCCTCGGTCTCACATTATTGTTGACCAGATCGATGATACGGCGTGACGCTTCCCTGACCAGTTCGTTGCGCCTCGGATCGACGGCGAGTATGGTGCCGTTGCCCGGCAGCGCGAAACCGAGCGCCTCGCAGAGGCAGTTCATCGAGTTGGCCGTGAACATGCCGGAACAGGAGCCGCAGCCGGGACAGGCGTTGTCTTCGTAGGACTGCAGTTCGCTTTCGCTGATGTTGCCGGTGCTGAACTGGCCGACCGCTTCGAAGACCGAGATCAGGTCGACGGTTTGTCCCGAAGGGGTATGGCCGGCCTTCATGGGACCGCCGGAAACGAAGATGACGGGGATGTTGATGCGAAGAGCGGCCATCATCATGCCCGGGGTGATTTTGTCGCAGTTGGGAATGCAGACCAGGCCGTCGAGCCGGTGCGCCTCGGCGACGGTTTCGACGCTGTCGGCGATGAGCTCGCGGCTCGCAAGGGAGTAGCGCATGCCGATATGTCCCATGGCGATGCCGTCACAGACCCCGATCGTATTGAATTCGAAGGGGACCCCGCCGGCCTTGCGGACCTCCTCCCTGGCGATCCTTCCAAGCTCCTGCAGATGGGCGTGGCCGGGTATCAGCTCGTTGAACGAATTGCAGATCCCGATGAAGGGTTTTTTGAAATCGTCACCGGAAGCGATTGAGCCGGTAGCTTTCAGCAGGCTGCGGTGAGGAGCTTTTTCAAATCCTTTTTTTATGGTATCAGATCTCATTGCGGTTACCTTTTTTGCAATTGACAATAAACGCCCGGTAGCGCCGTTCCCGAAGCCACTGAGTTGAGTAATTGAAAGGTGGAAATGGACTTGGGACCGGCTCTGAAAATCAGAGTACGAGAATGTTTACCTGTGAAAGTACTACAGGAATGTTTCTTTCGATCCTGGAAACGAGGATGTTCGAGGCAAGTTCTGCATGTGCGCCAGTACCGGCGGGGCGAGATGCCGCAGCTGCGGTGGATCGGCTGCCGGCGGTAAAACAGTATGGTTCAGATGCAGACATTGAAGCGAACAGGTTTCTTGCAGTAAGAAAACAAAATCATATGCACAATTTATAGTGAAAGAACAATTAAAACAAAAACAAAAAAAAATCCGGCGGCATCATGTTTGCTGTTTACTCTGAAGAGTTAAAATGATATTTTTTATGCACCGGGAGTGTTGACAGCTGCCGTTTTTTCCTGAAAAAAAAACAACTAACACCACAAAGCCATGCCGACCCTTCAAGCACCATTGCCGCAGGATGTCCCGGCCTTTTTTCTCACTATCTCACTGGTCCTTTTTTTTGTCATCCTTGCGGAACTGCTTACAAGGAGATTCAGCGTCAAGACACTCGTAGCCAGGAAAATCGTTCATCTGACCATAGGTGTCGCCATCTTTTTCCTTCCTGGTTATTTCCAGTCGAACTTCTATCCTGCGCTTACGGCCTTTCTTCTCCTGCTCCTCGGAAGCCTCAACCTGAAATTCGTCTGGTTCCGTTCGCTTCTTGCCGGTCATGGAGGTCCCGACGACAAGCCTGAAGCCATAAAAAGCTACGGTTCGATCTATTTTCCCCTTATTCTGCTGCTCCAGGTTCTTTTCCTCTGGGAATCGCACCGCTGGATTCTGCAGCTTTCAATGCTCGTGATGGGCGTCGGTGATTCGCTTGCCGGCCTGGTAGGCAGTTCCGTCGGTAAAAAGCATATCGAGCACCTGACGAAAAGCCCGAAAACGATCGAGGGCTCGGTTACCATGTTCCTGAGTTCGTTCATCCTTCTCGCGGTCGGGTTCACTCTCTTCAGCGGCAATTTCAGCGGAGGGCTTGCCGGAAAACCGCTGATGCTTCTCCTTGCGCTTGCCCTGCTCCTCGCCCTTGTCGCCACCGGTGTGGAGGCGATGCTGTCGCATGGGCTCGACAACTTTTTCATACCGGCCTCGATTTCCTATTTTCTCTATGTCCTCGAGGTGAACCAGACGATCCCGCCCGAACAGTTCCTTGTCGGCGGCCTCTGCGCATTACTGCTTGCCATGTTTTCCATCAAGGTCAAGTTCCTCGACAACAGCGGCGCAACAGCCCTGTTCCTCATGGGCACCACCATATTCGGTATGGGCGGGATGACATGGACGGTTCCGCTGCTTACCTTTTACATTCTTTCCTCCATCCTTTCGAAACTCGGCAAGAAAAGAAAGGCGAAGTTCGACCTCGTTTTCGAGAAGGGGTCCCAGCGTGATGCCGGTCAGGTTTATGCGAACGGTGGTATCGCCTGGATCCTCATGATTGTGTTTTCCCTGACGAACGATCCGGCGATTTTTTTCGCTTACCTCGGGACCCTCGCGGCAGTGCAGGCTGATACTTGGGCAACCGAAATCGGCACCATGTGGCCGAACCCGAAAGCCTGGCTGGTCACAACCTTCAAGGAAGTTCCCGTTGGAACGTCCGGCGGCGTTTCCGTACCGGGAACCTCCGGAGCGTTCATCGGCTCCCTGTTCATCTGCGCAAGCTCCGTGCTTATGAACGTCGGATGGATCAATTCCTTCGGTGTCGTGCAGTCACTGCTCCTGATCGGTTTTTCCGGGCTTCTTGCAAGTCTTGTCGACAGTTTTTTTGGAGCTACGGTCCAGGCTCAGTATTTTGACCCCATCAGGGAAAAAGTGACCGAGCGTACCCACAGCGTCGCCCCGGACGGCGTTCTGGTCGAAAACAAGCTGCTCAAGGGAATACCTTTCGTGAACAACGACCTCGTCAACACGTTTTGTGCCATATCGGGTTCGGCACTGGCTTACCTTGTCATTGAAAACCTGCGGACTTTTTAATTGAACACTTATCGAAACAAGCCTTTATTGTCATGCATGATTCCAAACTCGGTATTTTCGGACTGATCTCCGATGCCGGCCCCCTTGTGCTTTTCATCCTCTCCGTCCTGCTGCTTTTTTCCATCGTCTCGTGGGCGATCATAGCTTACAAGTTCGGGGCGGTCAGGAAGTCGCTTTCCGAGTCGGCGGCATTCCTCGATTATTTTTTCGAAGTGTACAACACCGAGAAAATCTTCTCGGAAAGCGAGCGCTACAGGAACGGTTCGTTGCCTCGGGTTTTTCGGGCCGGTTATGTCGAGTTGCGCGCCCTCGGTCAGATCACCGATGTGAAACAGGCGAAAGCCAGGGTCGCCAGGGCTGTAAAGCGTGAGGCGAATGCCGAAAGCAAGAGAATTTCCTCTCTGGTCCCTTTTCTTGCCACGGTCGGCAATACCGCACCATTTATCGGCCTGTTCGGTACGGTATGGGGCATCATGAGCTCTTTCCAGAACATCGGCCTGACGCAGTCGGCCTCGCTCGCAGCGGTAGCTCCCGGTATTTCCGAAGCGCTGATCGCCACAGCAGCAGGCCTTGCCGCAGCTATTCCTGCCGTTATCGCCTATAACTATTTCACCCATCAGATCGATTCCATCGAACGCGATCTCGAGGAGTTTTCCCCTGAATTCGTGTCGGTCTGCATCAAAGAGCAATAGGAGAGCGTGTTATGATGGTTTCCCGCAAGAGCAGGCTGATGAGCGATATCAACGTGACACCTTTCGTTGATGTCATGCTCGTCCTGCTCATCATTTTCATGGTGACCGCACCGATGATGACCCACGGGGTCAAGGTGGATACGCCCCAGACCTCGCACGAACGGATGGATGTCGATGAGAGGGCCGTCATCATCAGTGTCGACGCATCGCGCCGGGTCTACATCAACCAGTACCAGCTCGATGCTTCCGAGGTCCGCGACCGGCTGCCCACCATTCTCGATGTGAAGCGGACCAGGGAAGTATACCTTAAGGCGGACAAGTCCCTTCCCTATGGGGCTGTTATGGATATCATGGCACAGATCCGCGATTCGGGCATAGAGGTGATCGGGATGGTGACCCAGCCGGCACCGGTTAAAAAGGATGGCAGCAGATAATTGTCGTGTATGAACAAAGGCCTGTACCCCTTGCGGACTGACAGAAAATTCTACGCATGGCTCATTGCAGCTGCGGTCATGCATGTCCTTGTTATCTGTCTCTCCCTGTTCATCTGGATTTGGGAATCCGGCAGGCATGTGAAGACCAGGGTGGTCAACGTCACGTTCGTCTCCCTGCCTGGTTCAGGAGGTGCTGCGGAGGTATCTGAACCGGGAACGGCGAAAACCGCCGAACAATCATCTCCACAGGAGGCCAGGGCTCCAGCCCTCACGCAGCCTGCAGAACAGATCGCACAGGTGCCTCAGAAAAAGCTGCCGGAGGAACCCTTGAAGTCAAAACCGGAAGCAAAGCCATCTGATCTTGCCCGGACACTCGAAAAACTGAAACAGAGCGCAGACAGAAAAACCCAGGCATCTCCTTCGTCACTCAACAGCGCACTTTCGGCCCTCAGGCAGAAAGTGAGTACCCAGGGGGCTTCGGGAGGGTCGGGCCAGGGGACGGGTTCCGGCAGGGGCGGTTCCGGATTCGGTTTCGGCAACGGCGGGATTTCGGACCCCTACAAAGCCCAGCTCGCCATGATCATCCAGAATAACTGGGAGTTCTCGAAGAACATGATGAGGAACAGTTTCGGCATGGAGGTCTATGTCCGCATCAACATCCTGCCTGACGGTACCATTCGTGAAATCGTCTACGACAAGCGTTCTCCCAGCGAATACCTCAACATGTCGGTGAAACATGCCCTGGAAAAATCATCACCCCTTCCGGCCCTGCCGAGAGGACAGGGCAACCCGGATCTCTGGGTAGGTTTTGTTTTCACGCCAAAAGGCATCGAACAATAAGAGGCGGATAGGCGTTTATTTCGATATTTGATTATCTGTTCGCGATAAACGTTTTGAGATTTTGCTCTATATTTTGCGATTCCGTTCTGCGCATCAAACGTTGAAATTCCGGCTGATATTGTTGTATATCATTGTAATGCTTATATTTGAGCGGTAAATACCCTTGGAGTGGTTTTTACTGCTCAGCTTGATAATTATCTATGGATGCAACCTTTTTTCATCAGTATTTTTTACATTTCCTTTTTAAAGTCCTTTCCTTTTACCTCCAATACTAACGTGTTACGGTGTGCATATGCGGTTGTCAAAAAATGTTGTCCATCTCCTGCTGATTCTGTTTGTTTCTCTTGCAACAATCCCCCTGAGGGTTTCGGCGGCTGAAACAGGGGAGTACATTGCGATACGCAAGGAGGGGTCGGGAAAGATCGCCATCGTACTCAGGCAGCCCGACGCAAAAGGAAACAGGGAGAGCGGCTGGGCCCAGAACCTCGATACGGTCATTCATGAAGGCCTTGCCTTTACCGGGCTGTTCAATATTCTTCCGGCACCCCTGAATATTATCGATACGACCAATCCGAAGAATCCCGTTCTCAATTTCGGCGCTCTTAACTCAGTAGGATCAGAAATCTATGCCGGCGGAAAAGTAACCAAACAATCCGGCGAGGTGGTCCTCGACATGGAGGTATACGAAACCCTTTCTTCGAAACAGATTCTCAAGAAAACCTATACCGGCAGGGAAGAGCAGATCAGGTCTATCGGCCAGGCTTTCTGTGCGGACCTCGTGCAATTGCTTACCGGGAAAAAATCGGTGTTCGGCACTAAAATCGCCTTTGTATCCACCCGTACCGGTACCAAGGAAATATACGAGTGTGATTTCGATGGACAGAACATCGTGCAGCTGACTTCTTCCAGATCCATTTCGCTGACCCCAGTATTTTCCCCGGACGGGCACTATCTCGCCTGGACCGATTTCACATCGGGCCGGCCCAACCTTTACATCAGGGACCTGACGACCAATAAAACCGTCCCGGCGAGCAAAAACGGCGTCAGCATCGATCCGGGCTGGCGGAACAACAACGAAGTGGCAACGACGCTCTCTTTCGAAGGAGACCAGGAAATCTACCTCATCAGGCCCGACGGTTCGATTGCCCAGAGGGTTACCAGAAACAGGGGTATAGACGTATCTCCCACGTTTTCGCCCGATGGCGGCAAAATGGCGTTCGTTTCCTCAAGGAACGGACTTCCCCAGATATTTGTTCAGGACATGGGCAGTGGTGCTGTAAGGAGGCTTACCTTCAGCGGACGGTACAATACGCAGCCATCGTGGTCTCCCGTTGGTGATAAAATTGCATACACGACATGGGAAAATGGCTCGGAAATCAATATATTTGTTATTAATGCAGACGGATCGGGTTTGGTCAAGCTTACAAGCAGATGCCGTGAGAACGAATCGCCATCCTGGTCTCCTGATGGCGACATGATTGTGTTTACATCGAACAGGGACGGAAAAAAGAAGCTATATGTGATGAACGCATCCGGTGAAAATCAGAGGCCTCTCGTGAAGATGGATGGTGAACAGATGCAGCCGTCGTGGTCATTATTCCGGAAGTAGTAACATTCTATTTTTGAAAAACCTTAAAAAGGGGGAAAAATGAGAAGCGCAAAAACCTTGCTGAAAGGTCTGTTCATACCATCGATGCTCTTTCTGGGAGCATGCTGCTGCGAGCAGGAAGTAGTTCCGCCGCCGCCGCCACCACCGCCGCCGCCACCGCCGCAGATTGTGATCGGAGACGTATTCTATGACTTCGACAAGTCCGAACTTCGTGCAGATGCTGTAGCACAGCTGAAGAAAAACTTCGAGTGGATGCAGGCAAACCCGACCAAGGGCGTCATTATCGAGGGCCATTGCGATGAAAGAGGCACCAACGAGTACAATATGGCTCTTGGCGAACGCCGTGCAAACAGCGCAAGGGATTACATGGTGAACCTCGGTGCTGCTGCAGGCCGCATGAAGACCGTCAGCTACGGTGAAGAGAAACCGTTCGCTCTCGGCCATGACGAAGAATCATGGGCACAGAACAGAAGGGCTCACTTCGTTTCCGAATAGTATGATGCTTCTGTAGAGACATAAGGGGCAGGCAAGTAAGTTGCTTGCCCCTTTTTTTATGCTTGCAATTTTAAAAACAAAAAATGTCACGACCCCATGAAAAAGCACATAATAAACGGTGTATTGGTTTTTGCCTTGATGGCGACAGCCGGTTGCTCATCAAGCAACAATGCGGCATCGAACGGCTCAGCAAACCAGCCGCCGGCAACCACGGAACCTGCTTTAAAGACAGGCTACGGTTTTGACCAGTGGCAGCAGGGCCCTCTCGGCGATGTGTTTTATGAATTCGACAGCTCCGATCTCAGCCCGGAGGCCCAGCAGCAGCTCAAGGATAATGCTTCATGGCTGGAGAGCAACCCGCAGAAAGGCACGACTATCGAGGGCCACTGCGATTCAAGAGGAACCTCCGAATACAATATCGCTCTCGGCGAACGCCGCAGTGCATCGGCGAAAGAGTACCTTGTGAGGCTGGGAATCGCATCGTCCCGTCTTGAAACGGTTTCTTACGGCGAGGAACGTCCATTTGCAACCGGCGAAAACGATGAGGCCTGGGCAAAAAACAGGCGTGCGCATTTCGTCGTGAAATAATAACACTATATCTGTTCCTGCCGGTCCTCGGGCCGGCAGATTATACTCACCGCAAACGATGATGAACACTCGAAACCATGGATAAAAAGTCCGGACCATTTTTAATTCTCTCTTTTCTTGTGCTCTCAGCCTGCGCTTCCCAGGAAGATATGGTCGGGGTCAAGGAAGACGTTCAGAAGCTGAGAACAGATACAGAACATGTGAAGTCGCAATCAGCAGGTTCCTATTCTGATGTGCAGCAGCTTCGCGACGAGGTTGCCCGTCTTCAGGGGCGTATCGAAGAGATCTCTCACACCAATGCCGATGCGTTCGGACGGCTTGGTACCGAGGACTCCCTTCTTGTCCACAAGACAGACGAGCTTGATTCAAGGCTCCAGAAGATAGAACAGTACCTTGCTCTCGGATCTGCTGAAAAACAGGCGGCGCAGCCTGCTCAGCCGGCAGCAAAACCTGTTGAAACAGTCAGGAAGCCCGCTCAGGAGGCTCTCGGCGATTCAGCCCTGTTCAAGGACGGGGTAGAAAAACTGGGTCAGAAAAAATATCCTGCATCACGTGAAAGTTTCGGCCTGCTGCTGCAGAAATACCCGAAATCGGAACTTTCCTCGAATGCACAGTTCAACATTGGTGAGAGCTATTTCGGGGAAAAAGCTTACGAAAAAGCGATTCTCGAGTACCAGGTTGTTATCGAAAAATATCCAAAAAGCGGCAAGAGGCCGGCAGCTTTCTACAAGCAGGCAATCGCTTTCGAACTTATCGGGGATCAATCGAATGCCCAGGTAAGGTTCAGGGATCTTGTCAAGCTTTATCCCAAGTCACCCGAAGCGGCACTTGCACAGAAAAAACTCAAGTAAGAAAAGCCGGGTGGGGATCAGGTCAGTTTTTCGTGAAATAAAAAAGCCATGCAGTATTCTGAACGAACGCTGCATGGCTTCTGATTTTCTTCCTGTCTGTTTCTGCTCCTCTCTGCTTGAGTGATTCACTCCGGCTTGCTTCAGAGAGAACAGGATGCCGAATTATTTGAAAAACTCGTCAAGCGTATAGGTTCGCCTGTCGATTTCAACCGAAAGCTGGCGGTGGAGGGAATCGTAGAAAACAGGAATATCCCTCATAGTCCACTTGACACCGCGGTTATCGAAATCGATGACGTAACGGTTTTCGTTGTCGAGGATTTTCTGTGAGAGGTTGATGCCGATGTCAGGCAGGGTTGACATGACAAAAAGCTCGATTTCCCCGGAAATGATTTTGTCGATGATCAGTTTTGTAGGCAGGAGAGCACGACGCCCGGAAGCAGGGCTTATCCTGAAGTCGAGGTTTCCCTTGTTGTCCCTTTTCGCTGACGTGATGAAATATTTTTCCGCCTTGTGTACGGCGTTTCCTGACCATGGACCGGCGGTGCTTTTCCTGACCTGGTTCGGTGCGGTGTCCGGACGGCTGAGCTGTGATTGCATCGTTTGCAGGGTTAATATTTGCAATGATAACACAAACGGGCGTTCTGCCTTTATAAAACTTAAGTTACCAAAACAGGCAGAAATAACAAAGGGATTCATGCGAATCCCCTTGTCCTTGTTCTTTCTTGCAACGGCCTTTTATTTGTTGTTGCCGTCGATAACCTCGTACTCGGCATTCTGCACTTCACCGTCGTTGCCGCCGGATGTGCTACCGCCGGACGGCGCGCCGTCTCCTCCCTGCGGAGCTCCCGCCCCCTGGGACTGGTAAAGGTTCGATGCGATTTCATTCCATTCCTTGTTGAGCTGCTCCATGGCATCCTTGATGGATTCGATCGTACCGTTCTTGTAAGCCTCCTTGAGCTTTTCAAGCGCGCCTTCGAGAGAGACTTTCCTGTCGGACGGAATTTTATCGCCAAGTTCCTTCAGCTGTTTTTCAGTGCTGAAAATCAGCGAGTCAGCCGTGTTCCTGGTTTCGATATCTTCTTTCCTTTTCTGGTCCTCTGCTGCATGCATCTTCGCGTCCTGCTTCATCTTTTCGACTTCTGCGTCGCTGAGCTTGCTGCTCGATTCGATCTTGATGCTCTGTTCTTTACCGGTAGCCTTGTCCTTTGCCGAAACGCTCAGGATACCGTTGGAATCGATGTCGAATGTGACCTCGATCTGGGGCATGCCCCTCGGTGCAGGCGGAATGTCGCCCAGATGGAAACGGCCGAGCGTCTTGTTGTCGTTCGCCATCGGACGTTCACCCTGGAGGACGTGCACTTCTACTGAGGTCTGGTTGTCCGCAGCTGTAGAGAACACTTCCTGTTTCCTGGTCGGAATGGTGGTGTTTGCGTCGATAAGTTTCGTCATGACGCCGCCAAGGGTTTCGATGCCAAGCGACAGCGGGGTGACGTCGAGCAGGAGAACGTCGGTAACGTCGCCCTTCAGCACGCCGCCCTGGATGGCTGCGCCTATTGCCACAACCTCATCCGGGTTCACGCTTTTGTTTGGCTCCCTGCCGAAGAACTCCTTGACCAGAGCCTGGACTTTCGGGATGCGGGTTGAACCGCCGACAAGCACGACCTCGTCGATCTCTTTCAGATCGATTTTTGAATTTTTGACTGCACGATGGCACGGGTCGAGAAGCTTGTCGAAAAGATCGGCCGAAATTGCCTCGAATTTGGCGCGGGTTAGGTTCACGACGAGATGTTTAGGGCCTTCCTGGGTTGCCGTGATGAACGGAAGGTTGATTTCCGTGTCGGTCCTCGATGAGAGCTCGATCTTCGCTTTTTCAGCAGCTTCTTTCAGTCGCTGCAGCGCGATTGGGTCTTTGCGCAGGTCGATGCTTTCCTGTTTTTTGAATTCATCTGCAAGATAATCGATGATTTTCTGGTCAAAGTCGTCACCGCCGAGGTGCGTATCGCCATCGGTTGACTTGACTTCGAAAACGCCGTCTCCGAGCTCCAGGATGGAGATATCGAAGGTACCGCCGCCGAGGTCGAACACGGCAACCTTTTCGCTCTCTCTTTTCTTGTCGAGACCATAGGCAAGCGCTGCGGCGGTCGGCTCGTTGATGATCCTCTTCACCTCGAGCCCTGCGATCCGGCCGGCATCTTTTGTTGCCTGCCTCTGTGCGTCGTTGAAGTAGGCCGGTACGGTAATGACCGCTTCAGTCACTTTTTCGCCAAGGAAGTCTTCGGCCGTCTGTTTCATTTTCTGAAGCACCATCGCCGAAATTTCCTGAGGGGAGTAGACTTTGTCGTTTATTTTTACCCTTGCCTCGCCGTTTTCGTTGACGACGTCATAAGGAGCGATTTTTTTCTCGTTCGGCACCTCGTCGTACTTTCTTCCCATGAAGCGCTTGATGGAAAAAATCGTGTTTTTCGGATTGGTGATCGCCTGCCTTTTCGCTGCCTGGCCGACAAGCCGGTCACCCGTTTTAGTGAAGGCAACGATGGACGGTGTCGTACGGTTGCCCTCGGAGTTTTCTATGACCGTCGGCTGAGTTCCCTGCATTACCGACACACAGGAGTTCGTCGTGCCGAGGTCGATACCGATAATTTTACCCATAATGAAATTCCTTGTTTAAAATGTTTTTGTTGTCCGGGCCCGAGGTTTTTTTCGGGCCCGGAGCGTTTTTGTTCAGCTGATGGCTATTTCCTTCGTCTTTTTAACCGGCACCGCTTTCGGCAGGCTCACATGGAGGATGCCGTTGTCATAATCAGCGGTGATATGCTCCTGATCGATCATTTCCCCGAGATTGAAGCTGCGGGAAAAACTGCCGTACGTCCTTTCTATGCGGTGGTAATTCTTCCTCGACTCTTCCGATTCCTGTTTCCTTTCCGCCCTGATGGTCAGCATGTCCTCCTCGATGTTGAGCGCTATGTTCTCTTTGGTCAAACCAGGAAGTTCCGCATCGATATGGAATGCCTTCTCGTCTTCCGAAATATCAACCTTGAACGCCGGGGCAGCTGGCATCTGAGCTCCGGACCAGATATCATCGAACAGCTTGAGCGGGTCTTTCGATAATTTAACAAGCATGGTTTTTCTCCTTCGTCGATAATTTTTTATGTAATCCCAGTGTTTCGGGTCTTTCAAATTCACTGTCTGTAAAACATCAAAAACCGTGCCAATTGATTTATTGCAGTTTTTGGTCAATAAGTATGACAAAAATACTGACAGAAATGTTGAGGGTGTGACCGATTTGTCATTTATCGGTAATAATGGCAGAGCCGAGCCGGAAGGAGAGGATTATGGGCAGGCAAGAAGAAACATACGGGGGCGAAATTCCATGGTCGCATCGTCAGCGGCAGGGTAACAGATGACTATGGGATTTTTCTGTTTTTCTGTCATTCTGGTTGAAGCAATGTGCAAGGGGAATTCAGGACTGAGTGCTAAGTGCTCAGGACTAAGTTTTTTTTCTAACCCAGTCCTCAGCCCTCAGCCCTCAGCACTTCCTGCCTGACATCCCGCTTTCCCCGGCACCCACTCCCCAGTACCCAGGCATACTGCAAAGGGACAAAAAGGACTGCGGCGACAACAGGGACAAAATCTCACTTCCCAGTCCTCGGCACTTCCTGCCATGCAGCTCCTGCGGAGCTGAAACCCGTATTATATTGTGATCCTCCATCCAGGGGCTGGCACCCCTGGCTACCGATATTCCGCCCCTACGGGGCTCGGTATATCCCACACCCCATTATCCAGTACCCATTACCCAGCACCCACTTTCCACTTTCTACTCTCCAGTCCTCAGCCCTCAGTCCTCAGTCCCCAGTCCCCACTACCCGGTATTCATGGATTTATTGTTCATGGTCAGTGCGTCAGTGGCCGGACACAGGGAACTCAGAATGAAATTCTGTGTAAAACCGGAAAAGTCCCTCTGTAATGCCGGAGACATAAACGTGCCGATCGCTGACGGATATACTACGGTAAGGTGAAAAAACCGGGGAAGGAGGGAATGGAGCGTTTCAGGCTGAAATGCTCGAGTTTATTTTCTGTATCCAGCTGAGGCGGTCCTGCAGATTTTCAACGACGCTTTTGGAAATGAGGTAAAATGCACACACGATGCTTTCGTCGGCGATGCGGTAGTAGCATTTCAACCCTTCCTTGCGGCGATTGACAATGCCGTTGTCGTGCATGAGGGCGAGGTGTTTGGAAATGTTTGCCTGGCTGGCATTGACTTCACGGACGATTTCCTGGACGGTATGTTCCCGTTCGCAAAGAACCCGGAGAATTTTCAGCCTCATCGGTTCGGACAGCAGTTTGAAGCGGTTGGATACAGCTTCAAGCATTTCATCCGGCGTATTGAGGTTCAGCTTCCTGACTTCCTCGTCTGTAATGTTTATAGTCTTGTTCATGACAAACCGTTGGCAATCCCGGAAATTTCGCTCTGTATTGTAAATATCAAAATAGTTTTCAGGTGGTTATATAACTATAAATTCATACAATTCAAACCTGAAAACGGTATTTATAGACCGGGAGCTGCAGAGAGGAACCGGTTTGTCTTACAGGGAAAGGGTGCCTTCGGCTTTTTTTGCGTCCACATCCGAAAGTTGCATGATCATGGTCACAAGGGATGCCGGGGCATTGAACCTGACAATTTTTTCTCTGATGATCAATTTGGTTTTTTTCGCTTCTTCGTACTCGACCCTGCACATCTCGCATTCAGAAAGATGGAGAAGAAACAACTGTTCTTCTTTTACCGTAAGCTCGCCATCTACGGCAACGCTCATCAGCACGCGTGTCTTGTTGCAGTTCATGGTAAAAAAATTTTGTGTGTATTGCTCATTGGTCTGTATCGGTATTATAGCCGTATTTTTTCGCATAGCTTTCAAGTTGTGCACGAAGCAGTTTTCTTCCCCTGTACAATCTTGATCTTACTGTGCCGATAGGGCTTTCTACCATGTTTGCGATTTCTTCGTATGTAAATCCTTCAATATCACACAACTGAATCACTTCTCTGAACTCTTCCGGCAGGGACTGCAGGGCCAGATAGACTTCTTCGGGGAGCAGGGTATGGAAATAGTCGCTGTCGGCCTCGCTCGTATCGATCCTGGTGTCCTTTATGGAATGATAGAAATCCTTTATAAGATCATAATCTACTTTGCCGGGCTCTTTTGAATTTTTTCTAAAACTGTTGATATAATTGTTTTTAAGGATTTTAAACAGCCATGCCTTACAGTTGGTTCCCCGTTCGAAAGAATTGAAAAATCGGTATGCCTTCAGGTAGGTTTCCTGGACCAGGTCCTCGGCGTCATCAGGGTTCATGGTCAGGTGCAGTGCATAGTTGTATAACGAGTTGATATGAACGACAGCCTCCTTCTGGAATTCAAGCTGTTTGAGATTTTCCTCCCGCGACAAGGTTTCTTTTTTCGAACTGGCTTTTGCGGGATGGTTCGTTTCGGATTTAGCCATGGAATTCGTTTTACCTTGGTGTATTAAGGGGATAACTCAACCTATAATCTACTTAATTTATATAAATTATTTTTTTGCATTTCGGAACCTGCACAGGAAAACAAATATGGGGCAATCAGGCAAGGAAACGGCAGATGTCATTGTCATAGGATCGGGTATCGGCGGATTGACGACGGCGGCCCTTCTGCAGGAGCGCGGTTTTTCGACGCTCGTTTTTGAAAAAAACAGGTTTCCCGGCGGCAGCTGTTCATCGTTCAGCAGGCAGGGATACACATTCGACGCAGGTGCATCGGTTTTTTACGGTTTCTCGGACGACGATCGAAGCGGTACACTCAACCTGCATACCAGAATATTCAGGAAACTCGGTATCCAGGTTGAAACGATTCCTGACCCTGTCCAGATCCACTTTCATCTTCCCGGCGGTTTCAATATTCCTGCATGCTACAGCAGGGATGCGTTCATCGACAGGCTGGTTTCACGTTTTCCCCATGAAGCCCAGGGGATCAGGAAATTTTACGACGAGCTCGAGGATGTCTACCGGATCCTCAGCTCGCTTCCGGCAGGTTCGCTCGAGGATATCGTCCATCTGGGGGAAGTCGGCCTGCACCATCCGCTCATGACGGTTTCGCTTGCCATGAAAACCTTCCGTTCCATGGGCAGGACCGCGAGGAAGTTCATCAGCGACAGGGAACTGCTCTCTTTCATCGATATGGAAGCCTATTCCTGGGCGCTCCAGGATGCGGTTTCGACGCCGCTGGTCAATGCCGGCATCTGCCTTGCCGACCGTCATCACGGAGGTATCAACTATCCTGTCGGCGGTTCGGGAGCAATTCCTTCAGCGTTGTGCAGGGGGATCGAAAAATTCGGGGGCAGGGTGCGTTTCCAGGCCGAGGTCTCTTCCGTTATCATCGAGAATGGCATAGCCCGCGGTGTGAGGCTTTCCGACGGAAGCGAACATTTTGCCAGGGCAGTGGTCAGCAATGCAACGATCTGGGATACTTTCGAACGGCTTGTCGGAGACCCGAGGTTCAGTGTTCCCAAAAACCGTTTTCTGTGTTCTCCGAGCTGGTTTCAACTTTACCTCGGCGTCGATGCATCGGTCATTCCGGCAGAGTTTTTCGTGCACCATATCCTGGTTGACGACTGGAAAAGCTACTCCAGTCCTGGCGGCACGATCTATTTTTCAGCACCGAGCATTCTCGATCCTTCACTTGCACCTCAGGGAAAGCATACCATTCATGCGTTTGTCACCGCTGAAGCCGAAGAGTGGGATCGGTTTTCGAGGGGGAGTGACGCTTACCGGGAAGCCAAAGATGCGCTCGCTGCATCCGTTATCTCGAGGACGGAACGAATCCTGCCAGGACTTTCGAAAGCAGTGGAGCTCAAGGTGCTTGCCTCGCCGCTTACGCACGAGCGCTACCTCAACCGGTACAAGGGATCATACGGCCCTCTGCTGAAACCAGGACAGAACATCCTGCAGAAGCCGCAGAACTCCACGCCGGTCGGAAACCTCTACCTTGCCGGAGACAGCACCTTCCCGGGACAGGGGGTAATCGCGGTCACCTATTCAGGGGTATCCTGCGCATCCTATATCGCAAGAAAACTTGGCAAGCCTCTCGATTACCTCGGTTGAAGCTTGTTCAGCATGCTGCAAGCAGCATGTCAATCTCCCTGAAGGGCAGGTCGGTCAGTTCGGATACGATTTTCTTGGTGACATATCCCTTGAAGACATAGGTGCCTTTGCGAAGGCTGTGGCTTTTCCAGAGGATATCCGAAACGGTTTCGTGTTCGGTGAGCTTGAGCAGGAAGGGCAGGAGGGTGTTGGTGAGGGCGAACGATGCGGTTTTCGCTACGGCTGACGGTATGTTCGGCACGCAGTAGTGCGTGACGCCGTGTTTCACGTAAATCGGGTTGGTGTGTGACGTGTGCCTACTGGTTGCGAAGCATGCCCCCTGGTCGATCGAGACGTCGATGATGACCGAGCCGGGTTTCATCGATTTCACCACCTGTTCGCTGACCAGCGGTTTGCTGATTTTCTGCCGCGGGCTGAGCGCGCCGATGATGACGTCCGACATTTTCGCGACCTGGGATATATAGTGTTCGTTGGCGATCGCCGTGACCAGATGCCGGTTGAAAAATGCCTCGAACCTCCTCAGCCGGTTGATCTCCTTATCGATGACGGTGACCTGGGCGCCAAGCCCGAGTGCGTCCTGGGCGGCGAAAAGGCCGACGGTGCCTGCGCCGATAATGGTGACATGGGCCGGAGGGACACCGGCTATCCCGCCGAGGAGTATTCCGCTTCCCCCGTATCCCGTTTCCAGATACTTGGCTGCTGTCTGGATGGCGAGGGAGCCGGCGATTTCACTCAGGGTGCGGACGATCGGCAGTTCCCCGTCCCTTGTTTCGATGAATTCGAACCCGAGGGCCGTGATGTTCCTGTCCAGCAGGGTTTTGATCATGTGATTGCTGACCGTTCCCAGGTGGACGGCCGAAATGAGCATCTGACCGGGGATCAGAAGCGAAAGTTCTTCCGGTTGCGGAGGAGAGACCTTTACGATGACGTTCGCCTGGTTGTAGAGTTCGTCGATGGAGTTGACGACGAGCGCTCCGGCTTCAGAATAGTCGAAATCGGTGAAGTTGCAGAACTTTCCGGCCGATTCCTCGATGACGACTTGTATACCGTGCTCGACAAGGATCTGGACACCGGGAGGCGAAATGGCAACCCTGCGTTCATCCTGGGCCCGCTCCTTCGGTATGCCCAGAACGATGTTCATGGTTTTTTCGGGCTTGATCAGCCAGCGTTCAAGGGTCTTTGCGCCAAGCTCGAACTCGATGTTGCCGATATCAGAAGTGTACCCCATCCGGAATGCATGATTACGGTCCTCAACTCCTTGAACAAAGAGCCTGGGACTTACTTTTGGGAGATAGTGACCTTTTCGACAAGCTGTGATTCATGTTTTTCGCTACCGGTTCCTCCGGGGCAGAGAGGCTGCAGAAGCCCTCCCGAAACCGCCGATACCGCAGTTGCCGCCGAGCAGGCGATTCCCTTCACTGCACCGGTGACCAGGGAGACCGGGTACTGCATGAACGGGAATGTTTCGATGAAAGAATTCATGGCAAAAAGCGATGCGGGGGCTATACCTGAACCGATTTTTTTCAATGTATCGAGCGGGTTGAGCCTTCCTTCCCTGACCCGGTTGAATATATTGGCCGCTCCGCCGGGAAGCTGGTTCACGACATTGTAGCCGATAGTCTGCGCATAGGTTATGAAGCCCGGGACGTTGAGGCCGAGAACGATGCGCCTCAGGTTATCAGCCCTTGTCAGCACCTTTATGCTGCCTTCCCTCCTGATGAAGGTCCTGCAGGCAAGCCTTCCGCCCTCATGCAGCAGTTTAGGGGAGATAAAGGCCTTCTCCTCTTCGCCAGGCTCCGAAAGGAACTCCGCACCTTCTTTCACATAGACGAAACAGCTCTGGCAGATCCCGTTCCCGCCGCAGATATAACCGATATGGCATTTGTTGTTCTGTGCAACCCGGAGCAGGAGATCCCCGGCCTGAGCCTCACATGGTCTGTCGTTGATATAAATGATCATCGTTATCCTGATTTGAATATGGACAGGCGCTGTTTTCCTTCGACAGGAACCGATACTGAAATACAATCAATGAAATTCCTGCCAATTAACCAATCATGAACAACTTGCTGAACTGGCCGGAAAGAGCTGCTGGTATCGGAGCATTTCTTCCGACTGGGAGAATCAAACGCGAAAATCTATAACCGACTTCGTGCATGCTCCGTTCCCGCAGGTCACGTTGACAGTCCCATCAATGCCCGCGTTTCTTCAGGTGTCGCGATTCGTCGCTGCATTTCGCCGGCAAGACGGACGATGCGCCTTGTCAGATTTTCGTTTGTCGCCAGAACTTCCCGCTGGTAGTCGTAAAACAGTGAATCTTCGATTCCTGTACGGACGTGACCGCCTGCCACGATTGCTGCGGCATTGACCGGGAGTTGGAACTGGCCGAGACCGGCTGCCGCCCAGACAGAGTTTTCAGGAAGAGATTCCGATAGAGAGGCCAGGGTACCGATAGTGGCGGGTGCCGTATTGATATTGCCGAGCAGGATATTGAAATATTTTCTCCCTCCGATGATGCCGTTCCTTTCAAGGTATCTGGCCAGATTGATCATTCCGGCCTCGAACACTTCTATTTCGGGTTTTATGTTCCTTTCCTTCATCGCCATGGCAAGCCGTTCAATCATTTCAATCGAATTCGTGCTCGCTCCTGAGAAAAAATTCATTGACCCGAGAGTAAGGCTTGCCATATCAGGTTTGGCAGTGCCATCGAGATACAGTACTTCGGCACGTTGCTCAAACTCTTTCCAGTTCCTGCCGGACGTCGTAACACAACAGACTAATTTTTCTCTTTCCCTGCGGATGCCGGAAATGATCGTTTCATAAATTTTCGCATCCGGCGTCGGGTTGCCGTTGTTATCCCTGGCATGGATATGGACCACCCGTGCTCCTGCATCGAAGACTTTTACCGCATCCGCGATAATTTCATCCGGGGTGACTGGAACAGAGGGATTGCTGAGTTTTGACGGGACCATCCCGGTAAGGCAGACATTGATGATAAGTGGGGGATAGGGTGAAAGCGGGTGCGGGTCATTGCTTTCGATATAATCCTTCCGGTGCTTCTCGCGTTCTTCCCTGGTTTTCATGTACGCATCGAGGTCCATCTCGAGCATTGTCCAGTGATCGACTTCCGGCAGGCCGAATTCGCATAATTTGCCGAGTTTTCCAACCTCTTTGCAACCGTAATGCTTTTTGTACCAGAGAATGGTTTCCGGTCTGTCTGCATTGGTCGTCACTTTCCTGACGCCCTCATTATACATGGCTTCCAGTCTGGCAAACTGCAGCTCTCTGCCTAATCCCATGCCTGCAAATTCCGGGATTATACCAAGCAGGGTGGTTTTACCTTCTTCAGGTCCGATTATTTTATACCCGGCGGCACCTGCTATGGTACCCGATATCCGTGCGATGAAAAAGCATGAAAGATCAAGTGAGTCCATTTCCGGGGACGGAATATGATGCATGTTCCAGTATTCCATGATGTTCATAATCTGCATAATCCGTTGAACCTCGAACACAAAATCCGCTGAACTTCGAACACTCCATCCGCCAAAGGTCGAACAGGAAATCCGGTTGAACCTCGAACACTTTTTTGCCCCAGAGCGGACAAGGTGTTCGA
>JAAXXI010000080.1 GCA_013334565.1 Chlorobiaceae bacterium | reverse complement strand
CCGTGAAATCGCCGCGCTGCAGAAAAGCCTCGACTACATCCGGAAAAAATACGATGCCGGGTCCGCAACGAAATTCGACGTGCTTTCCATCGAAGTCCGGGTGTCGGCCGCACAGAACAGGAAAACCGATCTCGAAACCAACCTCCACAATGCCGAAACATCGTTCCGGAGGCTTACCGGGATCGGCACCGCCGCTCCGCTCGACCTGAAAGGCGAGTTCACGTTATCGCCCTCCGGCTACGAAGCGGAAACACTGGCCGCCTCGGCGCTCGAGCAGCGGGTGGAGCTTCAGTTCGCCAGGGAAAAGGAGCTTTCCGCGAAGTACGCCCAGTCGCTTGCCGCAAAGGAGGGCCTGCCGAAAATCGTGGGAACGGCCACTTTCGGCTATACCAACGGTTATCTTTCGCCTCCCGTGCCGGACATCAACGAGATCAGGAGAAACTATTCGGCAGGTGTCGAGCTCCAGGTCCCGCTTTTCACCGGCTTCCGTACGAGCGCTCAGAACCGTGAGGCGAAGGCGATGATGCGCGCGGCCGAACAGCAGCGTATCGATACCGAACAGGGGGTCAGGGAAGAGGTCGAACAGTCGCTGAGCTCACTCAAAGCGAGCATCGGCAAAATCGGCACGACCGATCTCCAGGTCAGCCAGGCAAGGCTTGCCGCGGAACATGCGAGGATCCGCTACCAGAACGGCCTGGCCACCTCGCTTGACCTGCTCGATTCCGAAGCCGCGCTTGCCGAGGCGGAACTCGGCCATCTGCAGGCACTCTATGATTGCACAATGAACACCTATGCACTGAAACGCGCCTCGGGCGACCTGTTCAGGCAATAACCCAGAGAAGATGGAGCAAACAATGACACCATGCACAAAAACGATCCTCTGCCCGGTTGATTTTTCACCCGGCTCGGTAGCTCAGCTCAGGCACTGTTCCGAGATGCACGCAGGAAAAGCCGAGATTATCGTCCTGCACGTCGCGGACCCGGAGGAGGGCGACAGGGAAACGCTCATGAAAGAGTACCTCCATATTTTTTCCCGATATTCCGAGACGCTTTCAAGTTACCACTGCAGGCTCAGGTTCGCACTCGAATACGGCAACCCTTCAGAGGTCATCACCGCTTTTGCGGAAAGCCACGACGCCGACCTGATCGTGATCGGTTCACACGGTTCGACCGGGATTAAACGGCTGCTTGTAGGAAGCACCGCGGAAAAGGTCATGCGCCGGTCGGCCTGCCCTGTCGTGGTGCTCAAACTGCCCGAACCGCAGGCAAAAGCCGAAGCCATAACGGCGGAATGAAGAAAGAAATTTTTATACATCACCATTAAAGACCGTCATACACCATGTCAGAACAACAAGCACAAACCGGAGAGAAGGAAGCCCTGAACAGCCCGGCGGCAAAAGCATTCCCGGGCAAGGGATTCCCGGCGGCAAATCCGATGCGGATGGCGATTTTCGGCGTGCTGATCGCTGCCGGCCTTGTCTGGGGAGGCGTGAAGCTTTACCACTCCTTCCAGTACGTGGAAACGGACAATGCCCAGATCGAGGGCGATGTCTACCCGGTCATTTCCCGCATCCCGGGGAAAGTTGAAACCGTGCGCGTGAAAGACAACCAGAATGTCAGCAAGGGAGATACCCTCATCACGCTCGACCCTTCGGATTACCTTGTCAGGAAGGATATGGCCGCAGCTGCCCTGCAGAGCGCCGAGGCTGCCGAATCGGCCGCAGCTGCCCAGATCAGCGAAGCTGCCGCCGGCGAAAGGAAAATGCAGGCGGACTTCCGGCGCAACAGCAACCTGCGCAACCAGGACGTCATTTCGCAGGCCGAATACGATGCGGTACGCGCCGGAGCGGAAACTTCAAGCGCCCGCTACGCCGCTTCGTCGAGCCAGCACAAGGCGGCGGCGGCCCAGACGAAAATGCGCAATGCGGACCTTCGCAACGCAGAACTTCAGCTGTCCTACACCGCCATCACCGCACCGGCCGGCGGCCATGTTTCGAAAAAGAACGTCCAGCCGGGGCAGTATGTCGCCCCCGGCCAGCAGCTCATCGCGCTGGTCGCAAGCGGGGACCTCTGGGTCGTGGCGAACTACAAGGAAACCCAGCTCGAAAAAGTCCGTCCGGGACAGCCGGTCGTCATCCACGTCGACGCTTACCCTGGCATGGAGTTCAAGGGAAAGGTCGAATCCGTCTCCTCGGGGACTGGGGCGAAATTCTCGCTGCTCCCCCCCGACAACGCGAGCGGCAACTTCGTCAAGGTGACCCAGAGGGTCCCGGTGAAGGTCGTCTTTACCGAAAAGCCTTCGGTCCCCCTTGCCGCAGGCATGAACGTCATTACGGAAATCAGGGTGAAATAAACTGTAAATGCGGCGCCTGAGGCAGGTGCCGCATCAATGCCATGAAAAAAGAGAAAACGATCGCAGCTGTCGCTGCAGCCCTGCCGGAACACAGTTATGAATCCGGCTTCAGGAAGATGATCATTACCGCGACGGTCATCATCTCCGCTATGCTCGAGCTTATCGACACCACCATCGTGAACGTGGCGCTGAACCATATCAGCGGAAACCTCGGCGCGAGCATCGAAGACGTCTCCTGGGTCGTGACGAGCTACGCCATCGCGAACGTCATCATCATCCCGCTCTCCGGGTTCCTGGGTAACCTCCTGGGCAGGAGGCTCTATTTCATCAGTTCCATCCTGATCTTCACGGCAGCATCATTGCTGTGCGGCATGGCCGACAACATCTGGATGCTGGTGATCTTCCGCTTCCTGCAGGGCATCGGCGGCGGAGCGCTGTTGCCGACCTCCCAGGCTATCCTCTATGAAACCTTCAGGCCGGAAGAACGCGGCGCGGCGACCGGCATCTTCTCTATGGGCCTCGTGCTCGGCCCGACCATCGGCCCGCTGCTCGGCGGCTACCTTGTCGATAATTTCGCGTGGGAGTGGTGTTTCTTCGTCAATATTCCGGTCGGCATTCTGGCCGCATGGTCGGCATATACCTTCATCAGGGAGCCGAAAGTGAAGCATGTGGTCGAAAAAATCGACTGGACCGGCATCGGCCTGCTCTCCGTAGGCATCGGATCGCTCCAGTTCATCCTTGAACGGGGGGAATCGAAAGACTGGTTCGAAACACCCTATATCACCTGGTTCACCATCATCGCCGTGGTCACGCTTGCGGCATTTGTCTGGTGGGAGCTGCACTACGAACACCCGGCGGTGGACCTCAGCGTGCTCGCCCGAAGCAATACGCTGGCCATCGCGGCCATGCTCACCTTCGTGGTCGGATACGGCCTGTACGGATCGCTTTTCGTCTTTCCGGTCTTCGTGCAGCGCCTGCTCGGCTTTACGGCGCTCCTGACCGGTCTTGTGCTCTTTCCCAGCGCACTGGTCACGGCGTTTCTCTCGCTGCCCCTCGGCATTGCCGTGCAGAAAGGGGTCTCACCGAAAAAGCTCATGATCTTCGGTATGTCGATGTTCATGATTTTCTGCTGGGAACTGGGCCAGCAGACCCTGCAGTCCGGCGCGGCGAATTTCTTCTGGGTGCTGCTCCTTCGGGGCGTGGCGCTGAGCTTCATCTTCATCCCCGTCACCATGCTCGCCGTTTCGGGCCTTCACGGCAGGGACGTCGGCCAGGCGACAGGACTGAACAACATGGTGCGCCAGCTCGGAGGATCGTTTGGCATCGCGATCACGAACACTTTCATCTCGCAACGCGTCCAGGTGCACCGCTCCGAAATGCTGAGCCATCTTTCGCCCTACGACCAGGCCGTTACAGGAAGGCTCGATGCCATCCAGCAGGCGCTGCAGTCAAGGGCGTTCTCTCCCGTCGAAGCACAGCAGGCAGCATTGAAAGCGCTCGAAGGAACGGTCACCGTGCAGAGCTACCACCTTGCCTACATGGATGCGTTCAAACTGATCGCCCTGCTTTTCCTGCTCTGCATTCCGCTGCTGTTCCTGATAAAGATCAAGAAAGGGGAGCAGACGGATATTTCATCGGCACACTGATCGATGGCTTTGCGCGGAGGGTTTACCTCTGCGCTTCCGAGGGTTCGAAATCGAGAACAGCCGAATTCATGCAAAAACGCTTGCCGGTCGGCGGGGGACCGTCCTCGAAGAGATGCCCCAGGTGAGCACCGCACCTGCCACAAAGTACTTCGGTACGCACCATGCCGTAGGAAAGGTCCGTTCTGTAGGAAATGCTTGTCTGGCGCAAAGGCTGGAAAAAACTCGGCCAGCCGCATGATGCCGTAAATTTCGCATCGGAGCGGAACAGCGCGTTACCGCACGCGGCACAGAAGTAAGTCCCCGTCCCGTCGGAGTTCCAGTACTTTCCGGTAAACGGGCGTTCGGTTCTGCCCTGGCGCGCCACGTCGTAAACTTCCGCAGGAAGCACCTTCTTCCAGACCGAATCGGGCAGGGCCAGCCGGGCTGTATCGGTCCTCGAATAATAGGGATGGGGTGTATATGCCGGCCGTGTTTGCCGGTCCGCCGGAGCGGCAGTGCCGGTCATGGAGAGGGCCGCAGGAATGACGGCAGTTCTGGTCAGGGCCCTGATCGCAACAATAGCGCCTATAAACAGGGCAACGAAAAAAAGCGCTTTCTTCATGGTTCAGCGGTTTTTCTTTCAATGCTCTCTATCGGGAAGTAAAGTCTTTCAATCCCGGGAATGGACCTTGTGAGGCCGGGGGTACGGTAAATATCGAAAATCCGTAGGTCACGTCAAAACAGCCGAGGACTGCTTCACGAATCCCGGTAGTCGTTCCACCCCTGCTGGATCTCTTTTCTGTAAAAGTAGAGAGAAGCCGCGGCAAGCATCACGACGATGCTTCCCGTGCGGATGGCGAAAGCCGTTCCGTAATGCTCGGCAAGAAAACCGACCTGCAGGTTGCCGATCGGCATGAACCCCATGAGCACCATGAGGTAAATGCTCATCACCCGTCCGCGGTACCGGTCTTCGACCATCCTCTGGACCGTTGCGGTCATGGTCGCGAAGGCGGAAAGCATGCCGATGCCCGCGATGAAAAGAAACCCGAGGGCAATACGCTCGTCGGCAGAAAAGGTGAAGGCGCAGAGGGCGAGCGAAAAAAGCAGGATGCCTCCCACCACCATGAGGCTTGCCCGGACCCTGCCGGACAGGAGGGAGACCAGCACCGTTCCGCAGAGGGAGCCGATGCCGAATGCCGAATAGAGGTAACCCATACCGTCGGAACCCATCCTGAACGTGTCGCGGGCCACGACCGGGAGCATGGACATGAACGACCAGCCGAAAATCGAAACCGCCGAAACGAACAGCACGATTGTCCTGATGAGCGGATGCTCCCAGGTGTAAACGATACCCTCCCTGATCGACTGCAGGGCTGGCAGATGCGCTTCCGGCCGTGGCGGAGCGGCGGGAGTCCGGATGGCGAGCAGCGCCGCGATGACGGCGACATAGCTCAGGCCGTTGGCAATGAACGCACCGCCTGCGCCGATCCATGCGATGGTGAGGCCGGCGATGGCCGGACCGATGACCCTCGTAGCGTTGAATATGGCCGCGTTCAGCGCCACAGCAGAATGCAGCTGGTTGCGTTCCACCATTTCACTGAGGAACGCCTGCACCGCCGGGGTTGCGACAGCCGCAACACAGCCTAGCAGGAACGCCAGCACCATGATGACCGGGATGGTGACGCTTCCGGTCAGGGTGTAAACCCCGAGGATAAACGCGAGCAGCATCGATGCGCCCTGCGTCCAGAGCAGGATGACCTTGCGGTCGTACCGGTCGACGATCACGCCGCCGAAAAGCGAGAGAAAAAGGGTCGGCAGTGACGAGGCGGCCGCCGTAGCGCCGGTCCAGAACGCCGAATGGGTCATGTCGTACACCAGCCAGCCCTGTGCCACCATCTGCAGCCAGGTGCCGACCATCGAAACGATCTGACCAACGAAATAGAGCCGGAAATTGCGGCTGCTGAACGCGGGAAATGCGGCAATGACTTTTTGTCCCGCCCCGGCTGGAAACTCTCCGGACATATCGTCACTGTCCGGGCTGGAAGGGTCTTCGGAAGAGGGGCTCATCGTTTGAATTCAGGGACCTGTTGCATTGCTCTTTGAAAAGAATGTAGGAAAAGCTCTGTAAATATAACGACGGCTGCGCCGGAAAGTTATTCCCTCAATGCGATTTCACCCGAATCCCTGAAACCGATCACCTCAAAACCGCTCCTTACCTGTTTCTCATTACCTCCATACACAAGACAACGTTCTTTAACCCTTTCACCAATGATACCCGATGCTTTTTTCAGCGTACGGAAAAGCTCGGAATTGACTGTAGCTGATGATTTGATTTCAGCAAGCCTTATACTGTTTCCCGTCTCCAGAAGCAGATCGATTTCAAGGCCTGCGCTGTCACGATAATAATACAAGTTCGAATTCATACCTCCATTCATCCGTGCCTTGAGCATTTCAACGACAACAAGGTTTTCAAATAATTGACCCCGCAGGGGATGCACCTCCAGGTGCTGCTCCTTTGTAATGCCCATCAGCCAAGCCGCAAGGCCGACATCGTAAAAATAAAGCTTTGGAGATTTTACAAGCCGCTTGCCGATATTTGCAAACCATGGAGGCAGAATGAAAACAATGAATGAGGCCTCCAGCAGGGAAAGCCATGATTTTGC
>JAAXXI010000079.1 GCA_013334565.1 Chlorobiaceae bacterium | reverse complement strand
TTCCTTTGCTGCTCTTTCGGTTTTCGGGCCCCATTGCCCGTCAAGATTCCCTGCATACAGACCGTCTGCGCGCAGGATGCGCTGGAAGAAAAGCACATCGTCGG
Source organism: Chlorobiaceae bacterium (assembly GCA_013334565.1). GTDB lineage: Bacteria > Bacteroidota > Chlorobiia > Chlorobiales > Chlorobiaceae > Chlorobium. Next base: position 6,723 of record JAAXXI010000079.1, on the reverse strand, counting down.
GAAACAGTGTATAACTCATGGCACTCTCCTGTTGTCCTGAAGCGAAGGACCGTTGTTGATTGAAGAAGATACCGGCTACTACAGGCCCGGATTCCGCACACACTCAATTGTAACACTCAGAACGGTAAAACGGAAGTGCGACACGGAGAGTTTCGATAACCGGGCGGTTGACAGATCGAACTCTTCAGTTGGTTTTCTATCGGAAAAAAGAAGAAACGGAGGGTTTGCCGCAGACAAGTTATGAGGAGGAGGAGGAAAAAAACAGGGGGAGGACGTTGTGGCCCCCCCTGTCATGAATGATGTTTCAGGCCCCGGCCATCATCGCTTCGATATCGCCGGTTACGGTACCGATAGGCTTGATGCCGAATTTTTCTACGAGCACTGCGGCCACGTTCGGGGTCAGGAACTCGGGAAGTGTAGGTCCGAGCCTTATTCCTTTGACCCCCAGGTAAAGCAGGGCAAGGAGAACCGTGACGGCTTTCTGCTCATACCAGGCGATATCGAACGAAATCGGAAGCTGGTTGATGTCTTCGAGGCCGAAAACCTCCTTGAGCTTGAGTGCGATAACCGCCAGCGAATAGGAGTCGTTGCACTGGCCTGCGTCGAGCACGCGAGGAATACCGCCGATATCTCCCAACGGGAGCTTGTTGTAGCGGTACTTGGCGCATCCGGCCGTCAGGATGATCGTGTCCTGAGGAAGTTCGGAGGCGACATCGGTATAGTACTGCCTCGAGTTCTGCCTGCCGTCACAGCCGGCCATCACGACAAAGCGCTTGATCGCACCCGATTTTACCGCATCGACAACCTTATCGGCAAGGGCGATCACCTGGTTGTGGGCGAAACCGCCGGTAATCGTACCGTTTTCTATCTCCTGTGGCGGCTGGCAGGTTTTTGCAAGTTCGATCAGGGCCGAGAAATCCTTCTGTCCGCCTTCCGGCCTTGAAGGAATATGCCTGAGGCCGGGGTATCCCGCCATTCCGGTCGTGAACATCCGGTTGCGGTAAGACTCCTTGACGGGAACAATGCAGTTCGTAGTCATGAGGATAGGACCGTTGAACGAAGCGAACTCCCGGTCCTGTGCCCACCAGGCCCCACCGTAATTCCCGACGAAATGCGTGTAGTTCTTGAACGCCGGGTAATAGTGGGCCGGAAGCATTTCGCAGTGGGTGTAGACATCGATACCGGTTCCTTCGGTCTGTTTCAGCAGGTCTTCCAGGTCACGAAGGTCATGGCCGGAGATCAGTATTCCAGGCCGGCTGCCGACTCCCGTCTTTACCGAGGTAACGACAGGATTGCCGTAGGTTTCGGTATTCGCCTTGTCGAGCAGCGCCATCGCTTTCACCGCTGTTGCCCCGGTTTCGAGCACGAGTGCCGTAAGCTCGTCTGCGCTGAGCGATTTTGCGAGCGAGCCCAGGCTTTTCACGTAAAAGTCATAAATCTCGTCATCATGATACCCAAGCACTGCTGCATGGTCGGTATAGGCGGCAAGCCCCTTGACACCATAAAGTACGAGGCTTTTCAGCGATTTCAGGTCTTCGTTCGCACTGAGGTTTTCAATCCCCGAAGTCAAAGCCTTTACGAGAAAATCCTCCTTTGTGCTGCCGCTCCAGCGGGCCGCATCGTAATCGGGAACAGCGCCAATGGATGACTTAAGCTCGTCGCGTTTTGCGAGCGTCCTGCGGATCTCGGCGACAATGGCATCCTCGTCGAAATTGGTATTGGTCACCGTCACGAAAAGCGATTCGCTGATGAGCTGCCCGACACTCCTGGGAATACCGCCGGGAAGCTCTTCCGCCACAAGCGCAAGGCCTTCGCAGGCATAGACGAGCACGTCCTGAAGCTTTGCGGTCATCTCGTCCTTGCCGCAGACGCCTCTCGCTATACATCCGGTGCCCCTGATGCTTTCCTGGCACTGGTCACAATACATACCCATATCCTGACTCCTTTGTTTATTGTTGTTTTTTACCGTGGGTACAGAGTTCCGCCATTTTCCTGTCCCAGTCGGCCCCCTGCAGATCACCCTTCCGTTCTTTCAATAAAGCCCGGTTAACATATGCCGAACGCAGCAGCAGCCTGTTGTTCGGCTTTCTGGAAATAATTGCGCTGAAGTCGGCTATGGCACCGTCATCATCGCCGGTTTCCATCCTGGCAATACCCCTGTTTCCGTATGCCGTGATCATTTCACGGAACCGGAGGCCGAGCTTGAGGGCCATGGTGAAATCCTTTACGGCACCGTCGTAATCACCGGCGCAGCTTTTCGCGTTCGCCCTGCTGTAGAAGGCTTCGGCATTCTCAGGCTGTTCACCGATGATCCGGCTGAGCTCCCCTATCGTTCCCCGGTATTCGCCAAGCGCATCTTTAAGCATAGGGACTCCTTCTCTCCACTGTCATATCCACTCTTCAGAGAGAATGTCGCCCTGGACGCCGACAACCACCTTTTTGACCGGCACCTTTCGCGAAGCCTTGCCAAGCGCCTCGGTGACCATGGAAACAAGCCCCCAGCAGCATGGCACTTCCATGATCGCGACCGTGATCGTATTGATTTTCGCCATATCGATCATTGCGGTCAGCTTTTCGACATAAACCTCCATGTTGCTGTCGAGCTTCGGGCAGGCGATTGCCAGGCTCTTGCCTTTCATGAAGGCGCCATGGAAATTGCCAACCGCGAACGCCGTGCAATCGGCGGCGAGCAGCAGGTCCGACCCCTGAAAATATGGCGCTATAGGCGATACGAGATGGAGCTGGACCGGCCACTGCCTGAGAGCGCTGTGAGCCGGGACCGCAACGGACTGTTCCGCTTGGGAAGCGTTTTTGCCGTTCGTGCTGAAATCCATCATGCGGCTCCCCGGGCAGCCGCCTCCGGCATGAGCGTGCTGATGGCCATGCGAAGCATGTGCCCGGTGCGGTTCAGCTGCTGCGCCGACAGGCACCATTTCTTCGAGAGGGTTCGGCATCCCCTGCTCCTCGAGATATTCAAGCGCTTCGCGCAGGTATTGCTCCTGGCCGTGATCGGCAAGATGGCGGAGGTGTGCGGCAATCACATTCGGACCGGCTTTCGTGATACTTTCATGCATGACCCTTTTTTCATCATAGGGTTCGGCCTCCCTTGTGACGACCTTCATCGCTCCGGTCGGGCAATGACCTATGCAGGCCCCGAGTCCGTCACAGAACAGGTCGCTGATCAGGCGCGCTTTTCCGTCAATAACCTGAAGCGCCCCTTCAGGACAGGCCGGGATACAGTCCCCGCACCCGGTGCACTTTTTTTCATCTATGGTGATAATCTGCCTTTTCATGATCGCCTTGTTTATGTTTTCACTGTTCTTCCATACTTGCTCATACTGCGGGCTGAACATGCCCCTGTATCACTTCGAGGTTTCTCAGGAGGCTGCCGATGGTGATTTTGTCGAACTCGGCGTTGACGACCTGCTCGATCCTCATGATTTCATGCCGCAGCACACAATTTGCCCGGTTTGCGCAAATCTGCTTGCGGAACATGCACTCGGACACCTGGACCTTTCCCTGGAACCCTTCGATCAGCTGCTTCACGCTTATTTCATCCGGGTCCCGGCTGATCATGACGCCTCCCTGGGCACCTTCCTTCGAAACGATGAGCTCCAGTCTGATGAGTTCCTGAAGAAGCCCCCGCAAAAACTGATACGGGATGTCCTGCTCTTCCGAGATCGTTTTTGCGGACACATACCTGCCCCTGCTTGCTGCAAGTGTCAGGAGCGCCCTGATGGCGTAATCGGTTTTTTTTGTCAGTACTTTCATGATTGATCATTTAACTGATATTAATATAGTATCAGTTCCCGACATAAAAAAGATTTTTCCTTTTTTATCGGAAAAAAAGTCTGAGGAGTGTGTGTTGCCGAAACAGGATGGTGAAACAAAGTGGGACTTACCGATAGAAGATATACTCTCTCGGCAAAGTCCCGCATCCGGAAAAGGGGGATAATACAGGACGAGCGGATGTTATCAACTGCTCAAAGCTTCAGTTCCGATATGGCGCTCCGGATAAAATCATAAGCATCCTCGAGGATCTTCAGTGCCTGCCGGATTTCATAATCGTCATCGGCATCTTCTTTTGCCCTGTTGAGACGCTTTTTTGCATCCTCTATGGCATCAGCGGCAAGCTGGAGCTTTGAAATGACTGGCATAGTTTTTTACACGTTAACTTTTAACCGAACCAATACCGCAATAAGGGATCAGGACCGTATCACCTTACATTATTGCATACAACACGCAGTTCAGAGAACCAATATTGAATTTACAGAAAAAAACAGGACAATGCATGACCTGGCCTCCGCTCGGCTTGCGTTGTCTTTACTGCTGTCATGCATATTTCCGCCAGCTGTTTCAAATTCGGTACATGATTCCGAGCACTGCGTTAAAGACTTTCGGTGAAAAGGTTTTACCGGATAAAATGTCCTTTATTGGCCCGGCAGGAAATCTTTAACGGAAAAGAACGATTACATATTTACGAGAATAAATGCCGACATATCAGAAATATTTTTATTATTAAAGTTTTGGTGTTCACTTATTGCTCTCCATAACATTAATTATTTCGAGAGAGTACGAGTTAAAGGTTGCAAGCCGGATGAACCTTAAGAACCATATGCATACAAGATTCGGATAACAGCAATAAGGAGGACGGGATAATGCAGAATGCGGGAGCCCTGCGGGAAGAGATTATCCGTCGGCTGAAACACCGTGGCCTGAGCGGCAGGCATGAGGGCGCTCTTTACGCCTTGCGGTACAAAAGCCAGGATCCGGAAGAACGGCAGACATACCGTTGGCATGAACTTGTCGACGAACTCACCCTTTCATCGGTCCGCTACGGGATTGACGGCGTGCTGGAAGCCGCTTTCATCGAGGAAAGATGATAGTACCGGCATGTGCCGGGAAAAGTGACCGAACCCTCTCATACTTTTCTTCCAAGAACCATTCCCCCCTTGAATTTTCCTGAAACGGCAGCAAAGATATTGCATGCTGCAAAAATGTTCTACTTAAATTACCCGCATAAATAAGATAGCGCCTGTCACCTCATAAGACGTAACTACACGTTTATCAAACGGTTATACCATTTGATCGACAGTGATATAAAACGGTTTGCATTTCTTCAGCACCGTCACGACACCATGAGAATTCATCTTGGAAAACCTCTCTCCGATTCCGATCCGTGAGTTATTATTGCCGAAGCAGGAACAATTGCTGTTTCGGATATTTTTCAACCCGATATCATTTTCGAAGGGGTCCTGTAGAAACGCAGGGGATCACTGCCTCAGGGCCTGGACCATATACGGAAGCAGCACCAGGACAAGCAGGAGTGAGAGGGCGGGACGCAAGAGGTTGACGGGCCTGAGGTTACCGAGCAGGAACGCGGTCGCTACGTGGTTGATGGCGGAAAAACAGAAAAACGAGAGCATTGCAAGGACAATGGTGGAATCGGCATAGATACCCCATTTCAGGAGATAGACCAAAAGAGCCGTAAAAGCTATTGCGGCATTGGCAAAACCGGACTGTATCTGATATGCACGGTTATGCGGATAGCCGATTTTTCTCGACGCCGCCTCCCCAAGCGCAAGGGACTCGAAAGCGACGGATCCGCACATGAAGATGGCCATGAAGGGGCCGAGAATGTGAAAACGCGAAATCGGGGTTGTCCCGAAATAGTTTGCAAAAAAAATGATGACGAAAATGCCTGCCGGGCGAACCCATTCAAGCGCTGAAACGATTTTTCTCCTGTTCATAATGCCCCTTTGGCAGAATTTTTGAAATACAGGAAACCTTTCTCCCAACAGAATAACCAGTTACATCCGGCGACCCTGAAGCGGCAAACCGGAATACGTCCCAGGGTCCAAACAGGCCATATCCGAACACTCGCGATCGACTTGCCTCCCTCCTTCGATCAAGCGTTCAATTTTATGGCACCTCTGTGTTTTTCGTGAAAAGAACGAGTGCAAGGCGGACAGAGTCCCGATGTTATCGTGATTAACTTTAAACCCGGAGTCCCGACGAACCGGAATGAGGATTTCGATCCCTATCATCGGGACCAAAGCTGCAACAGGGCTTCGGAACAGATGAATAGAGGCGTCCTTTCCTGTAATTTACAACCATTTGAGCGAAAGAAGCAATCCAAGATATTGAAATATCATGCATTATTGCCTCGCCTCACAGCTCGGCAAGGTTTCCGGAGATCATTCAGGGCACCGGAGCAGAACAGGAGGATTCTTTTCAGGGCAGCGATATGCATCGGGTAGGACCACGTCCGCGGCTATGAGACCCCGGAACAATGTTCTCAGGAATTCTTCACCGCTCAATGACTACCCGATCAGCTCGCAATGCGTTCTATTTCAACCGTGATATGCAGCAGCTCACGGTGAATGCTCAGCATCTCTTTAATACGCATGGGAGAAAGATCTCCGCATGCAGCCAATGACAGGATGCATGAATATTTCCCCCTGCCCACCCGCCAAACATGCAGATCGGTGATTTCCGCATCTATACTCCCCATCCTGATCACATCCCGGATCTCTTCAACGACAGGCACATCCATTTCGGCATCGAGCAGGACTCTTCCGGTATCCAGCAACAGGCCAACAGCCCATGCGATGACGAGAAACGCACCGGCGACTCCCATCAGCGGATCAAGCCAGCTTGCCCCCCAGAACCGTCCTCCGATCAGTGCAACAATGGCAAGAACGGATGTCGCCGCGTCCGAAA